>CALFVL010000120.1 GCA_937928425.1 uncultured Verrucomicrobiales bacterium | reverse complement strand
CGGGAGGGGAGGTGCCGGGAGCGTGGCTGATTTTACTCATGATTGCGGCAGCAAAGTTTACAGATATGGGTGCCTATGTGACGGGATCTTTAATAGGGAAGTCTAAGATGGCTCCTCATTTAAGCCCGGCGAAGACTTGGGAAGGTTTTGTGGGGGCCTTGGTTTTTGCCCAGCTGGCTGCTTGGGGGGTGTGGGCCTTGTCTGGTGATCTTTTGGCGTGGATTCCGGCTGTCCATGTGGGTGTTCTCGCGCTGATTATCGGCCTAGCAGCGGTGGCGGGGGATTTGGCAGAATCAGTTCTGAAACGGAGCTTAGAGGTGAAGGATTCGGGGAAATTGATGCCCGGGATCGGAGGTGTTTTAGACTTGATCGATAGTCTCTGCTTTGCGGCACCAGTCGTGTATTTTTATCTACTAGCGCTTGGTTTAGCCTGATGAGGAAACGAGTTTTAATTCTAGGGTCCACGGGGTCGATCGGGACAAGTGCCTTAATGGTAGCTCGCCAGATCCCAGAACGGATGGAAGTGGTGGGACTAGCTGCTGGGACGCGGGCAGAGGAATTGGTAGCTCAGGGGCATGAATTTGGGGTGAGTCATCTGTGTTTGGCAGATGAGTCGAGAGTTGGCGAGCTGAAGGGCAAGGGGCGTGAGGTGTATGCAGGTGCGAGCGGCTTGGTCGAGATCGTGGAGGCGACGAAGCCGGATTTACTCTTGGTGGCGATTGTGGGAGTGGAGGGCCTGCGACCTACCCTTAGGGCGATCGAGTTAGGTTGTGATGTCGCGGTGGCGAGTAAGGAGATTTTGGTCATGGCGGGAGAGGTGGTGATGAAGGCGGCCCGCGAGAAGGGGGTTAAGATTCTACCTGTGGACAGCGAGCATAATGCGATTTTCCAATGCCTAGAGGGACACCAAGGCGGGACTGATGAGGTGAGGAGGCTGATCGTTACGGCATCTGGTGGTCCGTTCCGGACTTGGCCTGTTGAGCGTCTGGCCGAGGTGCGTTTGGCTGATGCGCTGAAACATCCGACTTGGGAAATGGGTCAAAAAATCACGGTGGATTCGGCGAGTCTTTTTAATAAGGGGCTAGAGATGATCGAGGCGCGCTGGCTCTTTGATATCCCGATGTCTAAGATTGAGGTGGTGGTGCATCCTCAGAGTATCGTCCACTCGATGGTGGAGTTTATTGATGGAAGTGTGCTAGCACAGCTGAGTACCACGGACATGTGCTTCCCGATTCAGTATGCGGTTTTATGGCCTCAGAGGCTTAGGAATGAACTCCCGCCGCTGGATTTTCCGGCCTTGGCGAAGCTGGAATTTGAGGCACCACGAGAGCGAGATTTTCCTGCCTTAGGTCTGGCACGTGAAGCGGGTGAGAAGGGAGGGACTTTACCAGCAGTTCTGAATGCTGCAAATGAGGTGGCAAATGAGGAGTTCCGTAAAGGGACTTTGAGTTTTCCGGGGATTTGGAAACTCGTTGAGAAGACGATGGAGAAAGTGGAACACATGGATTCTCAGGCCTTAGAGGTGGTGGTTCAGGCCGATTTGGAGGCCCGACGAGTGGCTGGCGAATTACTGCACTCCACTCGCTGAGTGCTTGCTTTTCTTGGTAGCTCAACGATGGGTTTACTCATGAACGAGGAGCTGAAAAATCGGGTGATCCGGATGGCTTGGGAGGACCGGACGACCTTCGAGGAGATTGAGAAGAAAACGGGTTTTACAGAGGGGGAAGTTATACAGGTGATGAGGAGGCACTTGAGGCGGAAGAGTTTCCAGATGTGGCGGAAAAGGGTGAGCGGGCGAGTGACCAAGCACGCGAGACGATTCAAAGAGAGTCGCCGAGTCCACAGGCGGCTGTCTGGGAGGCACTTACTGGATGTGGTGGAGGTAGAGTGAGTGCCTTTCGGTCTAGTTTTTGGCTTGGTTTTACTCTTGTTTCTTTCTCCTTGCTCCCTTAGCACAAAGCTCCCGGGGGTTCTCTATCGGGCTTGTGTTTTATGACTTCTCTCCAACAGTTGGTGACTCCGGATTGTGTGATTCTCGAGCTCTCCGAGACAGAGCACGAGGAGGTCGTCTTGGAGATGATCAGCCATCTTTCAAAGGTGGGGAAAATTCCCTCGGGAGATTGTTATTTATTCGGAAATGCGGTCTTGGAGCGGGAGTCTCATGTGGGTACGGGGATAGGGTCTGGGGTGGCCATTCCCCATGCTCGGGTTAAGGGCTTAAAGGAAGCGGTGGTTGTCTTTGGGCGTTCCAAGGAGGGGGTGGACTTCGATTCCCCTGATAATGCGCCGTCTCACTTAATTTGCCTGATGCTTGTGCCGGAGGAGAAGGCGGCGCAGCACCTCCAGCTTCTCTCGGAGTTGTCCAAGCTATTTGCACAGTCGGAGGCCCGCGCTCAGCTGGAGAGAGCTTCTACGGCGGAAGAAATCTGTGGGCTTCTTTCTACCAATTTTTCTACTTAGTTTCTTGTTATGACGATTTCTGAAATTCTTCGTGAGACTGTCCTCACCGCTCTGACTTCACTGGAGGTGGCTTTACCTGATCCCTCGCGGATACAGGTGACGAAGGCTGCAGATCTACGCTTTGGCGATTTTCAATGCAACATTGCGATGGTTTTGGCGAAGTCACTTGGCAAGAATCCCCGTGACTTTGCCACGGAGTTAGCGGGGGCGCTGGATGTGAAGGATCTATGTGAGGTGAGCATAGCCGGGCCGGGCTTTTTGAATTTCACCCTGAAGGCTGCGGCCTGGGCGGACTTGGCACGAGCCCAATGGAACTCTGAGAATCTCTCGGTTCTCCCAGTGGAGTCGCCTCGAAGAATCGTGGTGGATTTTTCTGCTCCTAATGTGGCGAAGCCGATGCATGTAGGGCATATCCGCTCGACAATCATCGGTGAGTGCCTTTCACGAGTGGCCCGTAAAGTGGGTCATCATGTCATTAAGGATAACCACCTCGGGGACTGGGGAACTCAGTTTGGCATGGTGACTTGGGCGTGGAAGGCGGGGGTGGATGAGAAGCGTTTAGAAGAGGAGCCTTTACAGGAACTTTTACGGCTCTATCGGACGGCCTCTGATGCCTCGAAAGAGGATGAGACGGTCCGTGAGGAGTGCCGAGCTGAGTTGGTGAAATTACAGCAGGGGGATGCTGAGAATCTGGCAATTTGGACCCGCTGTGTGGAGTTATCACGGAAGGGACTGGACGATATTTACGAGCGCTTAGATGTGACCTTTGACCACTGGTTAGGAGAAAGTGACTATAATGAGGCCTTGGCGCCACTTGTAGACCGGCTCATTTCTGAGGGACATGCTCGTGAGAGTGATGGCGCGATCGGGATCTTTTCGAGTGGTTCGGTGAAGCCGAAGGGTGATCCTTTTAAAGTGAATCGAGATGGCGAGTGGCAGGACTTTCCGATGTTGGTGAAGAAGAAGGATGGCGGTTTTAACTACGCGACCACGGATATTGCGACGGTGGAATTCCGGGTGAATGAGTGGCAAGCTGATGAGCTGTGGTATGTCGTAGACTTCCGGCAGGGGGGGCATTTTAAACAACTATTTGATGTGTCTAAGCGCTTGGGCTATGAGCAGAGCCAATTCGTGCATGTTTCCTTTGGCACCATTCTAGGGAAGGACGGGAAGCCACTGAAAACACGTGCAGGAGACTTGCCTCAGTTAGAGGATGTTTTAGACGATGCCGTGAAAGCGGCTCAGCGAGTGGTGGATGCTAAGAGTCGGCTCGAAGGAGATGAGGAGAAGAAGGCTCTCGCGGAGCTAATCGGGGTGAGCTCGGTGAAATTTACGGAGCTTTCTCATCACCGTATGTCTGACTATGTCTTCGACCTTGATAAGATGGTGGCTTTAGAGGGAGATACTGCTCCTTACCTTCTTTACAGTTATGTGCGGGCTCGCTCTATTTTTAGAAAACTAGAGGGAGAGCTCGTTTTAAGTGGAGAGAATTTAATTCTGGAGGAGAAGGCGGAGGTGCATTTGGTGCGTATGTTAAGTCGATATAGTGATCAGATTCACCAGGTTCTTGATGATTACCGGCCTAACTTGCTGGCGACTTACCTCTTGGAGCTGGCTCGGGCTTTTCATTCTTTCTTTGAGGCGTGCCCGGTTTTAAAAGCAGAGGGGGAGACCAGAGAAAGCCGCTTGATCCTGTGTGACCTAACTTCCAAGGTGCTTAAAGATGGCTTAGCGCTTCTTGCCATCCCAGTTCCAGAACGCATGTAGGTTATGAAAGAGAGCATCGTGATTAAAATTGGCACTGGAGTTCTCACTCGTGAGAATGGCACGCTAGATGGAGCTTCTCTGGTGAGATTAGTCACGGCGGTGGCTGGACTGAAGGCTCAGGGTTACTCCTGTGTCATGGTTTCTTCTGGAGCAGTCGGTGCTGGGGTGAGCGCCCTCTCTCTGGGAGCCTATCCAGATGATGTGGAGACGCGACAGGCGGCTGCGGCGGTGGGCCAAGCCCGCTTAATGCAGCGCTATCAGACTCTTTTTGAGCAATTCGATTTAGATGTGGCGCAGCTTCTTTTAACGGGCTCTGATTTACGCGATCACCGTGATCGAATTTCGGCGACGATGGGCCGCCTGCTACAGGAGGGAGATATTGTCCCGATTGTGAATGAGAATGACTCGGTGGCGATTGAGGAACTTAGGGTGGGGGATAATGATCTACTTTCGGCCCGAGTCGCAGACCTTTTAGGAGCAAAGACTCTGATTTTACTGACCTCGGTGGATGGACTCTTGGACCGAGGCGGAAATCTTATCGAGCAAGTCACAGACCTAGAGGAGGTGAGAGACTGTATCCGCTCAGAGAGTGGGAAGTTCTCGATCGGAGGGATGCTTTCGAAGCTAGAGGCCGTGAATTATGCGCGAGAAAAAGGGGTGAATGTCCTTATTGCCAATGGGCGGAAGCCTGAGCAACTAGGCGAACTGGTGGAGGGGGGGGGCAATGCGACCCGTTTTTCTCACTTTGAAGATCATAGAGGAGACTCTGGGCTGTAAGAGAGCGATTCTTTGTAAAAGTGTGGATGGGGAATCGGCTCAGCCGCTCTAGATTACTGAGTGGGTGAGTGAGGATTCACTGCGATGTTTGCTTTTCAATTGCCCTCGGATTTGATCTTAATAGGCCCATGAAACGACGCAGGGGACGCAGAGGTTTTTGGTGGTGGTCATGGCTTTTAGCTTTAGTGACAATCGCAGGGGTTGTGGGTGGTGGCCTATATGGCAGAAAGAAGTGGAGGGATGGGCCGAAGGATTATCTTTCTACCGCTAAGCTATCAGTTCATATCCGTCCTCCTTTCGTAGCAAAGTCTGCAAGGGTGGAAGATGTCGGGAGTCGTCTCGATAATCTTAATGAAGAGGCGGTTCTGCGTGATCTGAAGTCAGATGAGGCTCTTCGCCCCATCATTGATGCGTTAGATTTAACGCAAGCGTGGGGACTAGGAACTGACGATGCCCTAGCGGAGCTGCGTTCTTCAATCGACCTAGATCATGATCGCTTGGTGAAAGAGCTTTATGTGAAGGTTTCACGGCACGATCCAGAGGAGGCGGCCAATGTGGCTAATCTATTAGCAGATTCAGTTTATGGGCGAGTGAAAGTGGTAGACGAGAGGCAGAAGCTAGAGGGGGCTAAAATTTTAAAGAATGAGTTAGCCCCGTTTATTGAGGCAGAACTCGAGGCGCGTATGGCCTTAAAAGATGCCTTTGCGGCGAAGAATATCGTGATTGAGCCAAAACCAGGAATGGATGTCTCGGCTTACCTCCTAGACCCTGATATCCGAGATGCTCATCTGGAGTGGGATAGCACGAGAGATACCATGGCAGGGGTTAAGGATTCTCAAAGGGCCTTTGAGAGCCACTGGAGCCGTAAAGTGAGGCCTACCGTTGTCACGGCGAGGGCTGTTCCTGCACCTAGTTTTTATGGACCGGAGGTGGAGCCGATACAGATGCAGTGGGCTCTTTATGGACTCACGGGGGGCATGGTTCTGGGCTCCCTTCTTTCCCTTCTTTGCTGGAAGCTCTTCCCCTAGTAAGTGGTCTGTTCTCTCGCTGGGAGACGGAACTTATGGGAGCGCTTAGATTGTGCGAATTCACTCATTGATGCCTTGGTTTATTCTGACATTTTTTCTTAGCGGCCTGAGCCTGTTTGGGGGAGAGGTCACAGAGGTGGCATTAGACTTCTTCCAGAAAATTGCTGCTGAGCCAACTTCACTGGAAGTTGATGGAGACCTTGCGCTGTCCCCTTTCTGTGGGCCTGAGAAAAGGAAGCTGATTCAGACTCGCTGGGCTGAGCGGGGAGCTTGGCTGAGGGATGGGGGTTTTAAGCTATCTCCGATGTTAGAGAAGGTGGATGGGGAAATTGCAGCAGTCTTGCTCGGTGCGTCCAATTTGGAAAATCCTGAACTCTCTCTGGTGATCGCCCTCGGCTTAGTCAAGGTGGAGAACGCTTGGCGAGTTAGCCCCTTAGAGGGATGCTTTGATAATTCTGGGCGCGGGTTTCAAGCAGTGATGAGAAGCCGAGTGCAGGCCTTGGAGCGATGGATGGTCGAAAAAAAGCTGAAAGGTAGCCTTGAGTTAAGGGCGGCGGAGCAGCGGCGTTTTCGGCAGAGGATGAAAGGTTTAGTCGCTGAGGAAAAGTTGCGACTTGAAGATCCTGAAGAGGTATTGATCGAGTTCTTGAAAGCTGCGCAAGCTGGTGAAGCTGAGCAGCTTTTAGTTTGGCAGGGGATTTTAGAGCGTGAGCAGCTACCGGACCGGGACTGGGAGCGCGATATCCGGGCGACTCGTCTAGGCGTAAAGAGTGTGGACTTAGATTCGGCATGGCATGTTTTAAGGTCGAATAAGGTGATGAAGGTCATCGTAGAGGGACAGGGCGATCGTGAGGATGCGAATTACTTGGTGTCATTTTTGTCGAGCTTCCGAGCTGATCCTCTCCGTGAAACTTTGCACCCAGTGCGCTTCCAAATGCGGATGACTGATCAGGGCTGGCGGATTAAGCTCCCAGCCTTCTTAGCCTATGATCATGACGAGCTGGCAGTTCACCGAGAGGCCTTTGATGAGTCCTTTGAATGGGAAGATCGAAGGAGTGCGAGTGAGATGGCTTATGTTTTCGAGGCTGAGAATGAGGCCATTCGTGCTGAGGATGCATCGCAGGTTTTAAAAGGGGTCGTCGCTGATCTAAGGGAGGGGAATCTTGATCGTTTTTTATGTCGCCATTATCGCGAGGCGGAGAGATTTGAAGAAAATGGCGAAGGGGGGCAAAAAGGGGAAGGGGAGTTAGGGGAAGGGGAGTTAGAGTTAGATCCAGAGAAAATTGGTGAGCGGAGAATGGAACGATACCGCGAAGCTCTAACTTGGTGGGGGGAGGCTCTAGGCAGGAAAGAGACGGCTGAAGTTAATTTATGGAAAACTTATCAAGAGGGAGATCTGTTCCTAGGTGTTTTTGAAGTCGGAGCGGATGAGAGCGGGTGGAAGCCTAAGCTTCTCGAAATTTGGCTGACGAGGGATGACGAAGGATGGCTGCTCTTACCGGGGATGGGAACTCCTCTGGATCATTCAGTCGCAGCTTCTTTGAGTGGGCAGGTCAGGAAAATTACAGCGCAGTTTAAGGCTGAGCGTGAGAAGTTCCGAGTGAAGTTTATCGCCGGTTTTTTAGATGAATTCCAGCTTGATCATCCAGCAGGTGCTGCGGTGGGTGAGGTGGAGGGATTGAAGTTTATTGAAAATTGGATGCAGGTCGCTCGAGATGGTTCTGTGGCAGATCTGCTTAAAATTTCTGCTGTCTTGAAAAGACCAGAGGATGGGGAGGGCTTCATGCGGGGGCTCGGCTATCTTCGGCTAGCAGCGGGGTCTCCGCAAGGGGTGAAACGCATTCTAGGGTCGCGCTCAGATGGGAGGTTTCGGGCCTTTTCAGTCATGCTGAATACTCGTGCCGAGCGGGAGCCTCTACTCGCGCTGCTGATGGTAGCACCCACCCGAGGAGGCTACGCTCTGCTTGTAGATGTGGAGTTCCCCTTTGAAACGAATAGGGGACTGGAAGTCCTAAATGATGGGCGGGCTGTGGAACTGGCGAAGAGAGTCTCTAAGCAAGACTGGAAGACGATATCATCTTTACGGAAGTGGCACCAAGGCGTGGCAGAGCTTGCTTGGGAGCAGTGGAAGCTTAGAAAAAATCTTGAAAAAAAATAATGCAAGTTTCAGACATCGTTCATCGCCTTGAGGAGTCCGTGCAGTCAGTTATGCTAGGGCAGCAACAGGCTGTGCGCCGTGTGCTGGCTACGATGCTTGCGGGAGGGCATGTTTTATTAGAAGATGTTCCGGGAACAGGTAAAACAACCTTGGCTAAAGCGATCGCGGCGGCCGTGGGTGGGACCGAATTCCGGAGGATCCAGTTCACTCCGGATTTATTACCTTCTGATATTCTTGGGGTGAGTGTTTTGGATTCCCAGACCTCGAGCTTCGAGTTTCATCGAGGGCCGATTTTTAGTGATCTTCTTTTAGCGGATGAAGTGAATCGGGCTTCTCCGCGAACACAGAGTGCCCTGCTCGAGGCAATGGCGGAAAAGCAGGTGACTGTGGAGGGGGCTCGTTATGATCTCGGGGAGCTCTTTTTCGTGATCGCCACGCAGAATCCAGTTGAGCTGCGCGGAACTTATCCACTGCCAGAGGCCCAGATGGATCGATTTGCTTATCAATGCACCCTTGGTTACGTCTCAGTGGAGCAGGAGATGGCGATCCTAAATGCACAAGAAAAGGAACATCCCTTAAACCAAGTGGAGACTGTGGTGACTCGTGATGACCTTTTAAAAGTTCGTAAAGCGGTGACTCAGGTCGTGATCACACAGCCCTTGCAAGAATACCTCGTCCGCTTAGTCGCGGCCACACGTGGGCGTGCGGGAGTGAAGCTGGCGGCGAGTCCGCGTGCTTCTCTTCACCTACTCCGTATTTCCCAAGCGCTGAGTCTTTTTGAAGGACGTGACTTTGTCCTTCCTGAAACTATTCAAGCACTCGCGGCAGGTGTGATTGGTCATCGCCTCGTTTTAGATGCTGATGCTCGCTATGCAGGGCGAACGGGGCAGGCGGTGGTGAATGAAATCGTCGAAGAGTTGGCTGTTCCTGTTTAGTAAGTCTGTTTACCCTGCAAGTGATGTTTCGTATTTTGATCGTTAGCGGGCTGTTTGGAGTGTTTTTTCTCTTTATCTTTTATATGGTGAAGAAGGATGGCGAGGCCCGCGATCTTGCAAGGGAGCTCGGAGTAGAGACCAGAGCGATCATTACTCACAAGCACCGAGTGGGAGGAGGCGCGGGTAAGAAAGGCTCAGAGAAGGCCCGCTATTACTTCTATGTGGAATTTGAGGTTGATGGAGAGAAGAAAGGAACACGTTGTTCCGTAACCAAGGCCCTGTTTAAGAAATATGTAATCAGGGATAGAATTCGCGGGCACTACCACGAGGGGAAATTTTTTCCAGATAGGAAATAATAGGGGAAGTGGAGGGCATCTAGGGCCTGCATCGAGCTTTTCCCTGAGTAGATGGTGTATCGACCAAACTCGATTTGTACCGCGACTTTAACCAAGCAGGAAAAGAGAATGAGCCAGAGGCAGATGAAGCCCACCTTCGCCCCGAAGAAGAGTGGTGGCAATGAATTCACCAGAGCCTACGATCGAAGCTGAGAGGCTGAGAGGCTGAGAGGACGAAGCCTAGCCCTAGCCTCTTTAGTGTGCCAAGTAGATCGCGAGGTGGTTCTACGATTTTTTCGGCAGTCCTCAGGTAGGGATTAGGCATCGTTCTCAGTTTAGAGCGAAAGCAGGAGTGGCTACTTTCAAATACTCATAAGCAGGCGAGTTCTACCTCAGAGGTGAAAGCGGTCATCTAGGGGGGAGTTGCCGCGAGTGTGGCTGGCTTCGCCATTAGCGGCGAGGTGGACGAGGCAGTGGAAGACGTCTTCGGGATCACCATCTATTGCCGTGGCCACTTCGAGAGCACTTTTACGATCAGCGGTGAGATTTCCCCGGACTTCGTTAAGGAGGCTGAGGAAGTCATTGGCAGCGACCTTCCCGGCCTCAACTCCTGGCTGGTGGTAGGCGTTGATATTGACAAGTGAGGCGTAGAAAGTGACGGCACGTTCGAAGAGGGCGATGAGGTGCCCCATACTGCGAGCGTTCACTTGCTCGATCGAAATGAGTGCGGAGTGGCGGCCGTTTTCATAGAGAGCGCGTCGCGTTCCACGGAGGAAGCCTTGTAGGTAGTCGGCCGAGGTGTTTTCACCTTCGACGCTGATGGACTCCCCTTGGCGACCTTGGCGAACCTCGATAAAAGTGGCGAAGAAATTGTGCAAGCCATCACGCAGCTGCTGAACGTATGCGTGCTGGTCGGTGGAGCCTTTATTTCCGTATACTGCTAGGCCTTGATTCACGGTCTCACCGTCAAGGTCTTTAGCCTTACCGAGAGATTCCATGATGAGTTGCTGAAGATACTTAGAGAAGAGGACGAGGGAGTCCTTATAGGGGAGGACCACCATGTCACGCTCGCCTTTACCTCTGCCCTCGTGGTGCCAGGCAAGAGCGAGTTTCATGGCGGCATTTTGGGCAGCATCAGGCACGCGGGTTTTCTCATCCATCTCTTTAGCGCCGGCGAGTATTTCCTCGAAGTCGATGTCTTGGAGAGCCATGGGGACTAGGCCCACAGTGGAGAGTAATGAGGTGCGCCCGCCCACCCAGTCCTCCATGGGGAAGGTGGTGATGAAGCCTTCTTCCCGAGCGAAGTTATCGAGCTTAGAGCCTTCACCAGTCACGGCGATGGCGTGTTTGGCAAAGTCTAGTCCGGCCTCCTCATAGGCGTGCTTAGCCTCTAGCATCCCATTACGAGTTTCGGCAGTCCCGCCAGACTTGGAGATCACTACGGCGAGGGTGTGGGCTAGGTCTGGCCCGATTTCGGCGAGGTCACGGTCCATCCCAGCCGGGTCAGTGTTATCGAAGAAGTAGGGTTTCATTTTACCCACTTGCCCGAGGGCGTCATTGATGAGCTGGGGACCGAGGGCAGATCCACCGATGCCGATGATAAGAAGTTTCTTAAAAGTGCCACCTGAGGGAGGGGCGATTTCCCCCGTAGGGATCATGGAGGCGAATCCCTTAATGGCAGCGATGGGCTCCGTAATCTGTTTACGGATTTCCTCTGAAGGGGCGAGATCGGGATTTCGTAGCCAGTAGTGGCCTACCATGCGGCCTTCATCAGGATTAGCGATTTCTCCTGCTTCGAGTTTGGCGAGGCTTTGGAATGCTTGCTGGATCTTCGGCTGCATTTTTTCCGAGAAGTCAGGAGCGACATCCATGCGTGAGAGATCTAGACTGAAGCCTAGGTCAGAGTAGCGGAGGTGCTGGGCGGAATAGTTTTCAAAGGACATGATGTTTTAGTAGTTGAGAATTGAGTGCGTTGCAGGGTGGTCGAGGGCTTGGCGCCCATTTAAGGAACTTAGCTCGATCAAGAAGGAAACACCGATGATGTCTGCCTCCAAGGCTTTTAGGAGCTTAATAGAGGCCGCGGCGGTCCCTCCGGTAGCTAGGAGATCATCCACCAGAAGGATCTTTTCACCCGGTTTTATGGCATCGGCGTGGATTTCTACGATGTCTTCTCCGTATTCTAGGCTGTAAGCCATCTGGTGGGTGGTCCAAGGAAGTTTTCCTTTTTTACGAACAGGGACGAAGCCGGCATTCAGAATCTGTGCGACTCCTGCGGCAAAGATGAAGCCACGGGCATCGATGCCTACGACCTTATCTATTTTCGTATTCCCTGCGGTGGCTGCGAGGAGTTCGAGGGAGCTCTTAAAAAGCTGAGCATCTCCGAGGATGGGGGTGATATCCTTAAAAAGAATTCCCGGTTTTGGGAAGTCGGGGACATCACGGATCGCGGCGTCTAAGTCTGCGGCATTTGGCATAGAAGGAACTTAGGCAGAAATGGGGACTGGGGGAACTCTCTTTCCTAAGCGAGCGGTAGATTTCCGCAGGATCTAAGTCTGGATTTTTCGCTGGTGTAGGACTTTAAAGGCTCCGCCAGCGCCCTCGTGATCTGGCGTTCCTAGGAAATCAGCTTGGGTGCCGAGGTGGATCGTCTCGAGCTGGATCTGCTCTCCCCAGTGGATGAGGTCGGGGAATGAGAGGTCAAAGGTGAGGTCTTGCTGGCCGGGATTTTGGTAAGCCTCTGGTGGAAGTAGGCGCATGTGGTGGACATAGCTACGTAGGGAGCCGAGAGGTCTACGGTGATAGACTTCCTGCGCATCGCCGCCGTAGTCGATACTAAGGATGTCGCCTTGGATGAGCTGAGAGAGGTCACTCTGGAACCACTGGTAGATAGACTCAGCAACTTCGAAGCGGACTGGGGGATTTTGAAATAAAGTAGAATGAGGAAGGGTGGTGGCGGGGTGCCAGATTTCCCGCCGCTGAGGATCTAGAAAAAGTTCCTCTTTTCGCTCATTAAATATTCTTACAGGGAAGGCATCGAAGAATTCATTTGAGAGGATGAGGGCTTTCCCTCTAGTTGCTTTTAGGGCGTCTTTTAGACTGAGGTGCCAGTGGCCCTTGTTAATAAGTTTCTGTCTCCGGCTGAGGTGAGGAGAAATTTCTACGAAGTGGTAGTGGAGCGATGTTCTTTTGAAAAAAGGAAGACTTCGGCGGATGTCACGGGCCAAGGTCCCATCGCCCGGGCCTAACTCGATGATGGGGAGATTTAGGCGATGATGTTTCCAAGTGTGGAGGATCCATTCCGCAATTTTTTTGGCCAGACCTGAATGAAGTTTCGGAGTGGTGGTGAAGTCACCCCGTAGACCTAGGATGGGTCGCTCACTCGTGTAGTATCCCTGTGGCCCGTAGAGAGCGTGGGCCATGAAGTGATCGAAGCGGGTGAGGCTGGGATCAGAAGCCGTGGATGAGGTCTTCACAGCCTTTAATGTCAAGTTTACCTGAGGCTAGAACTGGAATGGAGTCGACGGGGATGATCTGCTTAGGGCACCACAGGGAGGGGATGCCCTCGTCCATGAGTTTATAGCGGATGTCTAAGGTTTCTTGTTCTAAGGCAGGCCCTGAGATGGTGGAAAGAAGGGCGATGGCTTCACCTTTCTTTTCATCAGGAATGCCCACGATGGCGATCTTTCTCTCCGTCTCGGCATCGAGTTCTAGGACTTTGTTTACGGCGGCTTCGACACTTTCGTGTGGGACCATTTCTCCCCCGATTTTAGAGAAACGTGAGATTCGCCCCTCGATAAAGAGGAAGCCCTCATCATCTATCCGGCCAACATCTCCTGATTTAAACCAGCCGTTCTCGTCGATGACTTCTTTACTCAGTTCCGGTTGGTTGAGGTACCCTTGGAAAATATTTGCCCCTTTCATCCAGATGATGCCAGATTGGTCAATGCGACACTCTTGCTCAGTGGCGGGGTTCGTAATACGGATGGCAACTCCGGGGAGAGGTGGCCCCACGGAGGTGAAACGCTCTGAGGGGATGAGCGGCAGCCCGTCTCCGGGGTCAGGGAGAGGGAGATTTACAGTAGCCGCAGGGGAGGTCTCAGTCAGTCCGTAACCCTCCATGGGGAGAATTCCAAATTTATCATGGAAGGAGTGGGCGAGGCTGTTAGGGAGTTTCTCCGCTCCTGTGATGACGATGCGGAGCGACTGGAGTTTTTCCGCATTGATTCTTTTCATATACCCTCGGAGGAAGGTGGGAGTGGAGAGGAGGAGATCGACTTTGTGTTTTTCGATTAATTCAGCGAGGCGCTGGGTCTCAAGTGGACTAGGATAGGTGATGAGGTCTAGACCCTCGATGATGGGATACCAAAGAGTGGCGGTGATCCCGAAGGAATGGAAGAGGGGGAGACAGCCGAGAAGTCCGGAGTTTTCTGGGAGGTCAAGCTGGCGGCCAAATTGACAGACATTCGCGAGGAGATTACGGTGGCTCAGGGGAACACCCTTTGGCTCACCAGAGGAGCCAGAGGTGAAGAGGAGGACTGCTTCATCATCCCCCTTTGATTTTCCTAGCCCGAGGAGCTTAATCAAGATGGAGGAGGGGAGGAACTTCGCGAGGAGCACCCACTTGATGATTTTCTGTTTTATTTGAGGAAGAATGCGCTCTACGAAAAGAAGATCGCGGTTAGGGGGCCAAGGGAAATCGGGCACCTTGCGGACGAAGGGGTCAGCAGTGATAAAGCGGTCTAGGTCCGCTTGGTGGATAGAGGAACGGATGGCGGCGTGGGAGGCGGTGAAGTTAAGATTCACCGGGATCTTATTAGCGAAGAGGGCGGCAAGGTTAGCGATCACGCCCCCTTTTCCGGGTGGTAGGATGATTCCGATGCGCTTTTTCTTCGTCGCGTTTTTAATCTCTTTAGAAAGGGCTATCGCTGCTCCGAGGATCTTTTCAAAGGGAAGTTCTGAATCATCAGTCCCATCGTGAAGGGTATTCTGGGAAGAATGCTTCTTTAATCCTTCTAACAGGGCGACTGCGAGTGATCCGTTTAGGAATTTTCGAGCGGAGAATGCTTCCTCGGCACAATTCATGAGTGCTTCCCGGTACTGTGCTACGGTGGCCTGATTTCTCTCAAGTGGATGTCCGAAGCTCAGGATGGCTTTTGGAAGTTTTAAGGGGTTTTCGGTAGCGAACTGAGTTTCGGCAGGAACCGAGATATCGAGAGGAACGATGGGGAGGCCGAGCGAGCAGAGGGCACTGAGTGTATCAGTAGGAATGCGGCAAGGGACAGCGGGGCGGCAGGTGGCGAGGCCGGGGACGAAGATGAGAATGCCTTTTCCAGAGATTCTCGGACTGAGATTTTCGCCAACTTCCGGGAGTGATTCATCGAGTTTAGAGAAGGCCGCTCCGTCTAGCCCACTTTCTTGGAGGAAGGATTGTAAATCAGCTTGGAGGGAGGACATTTCCTCAGCCAGCCAGGTGATTTTCCGAGTTGATAAGAGCTTGGTGAGTTCGCGAGCGTGCTCAGCCTCGAGTCGTCCGGGGACGATCAAGCATCCGTCTTTAGGAAGGCGGTCTAGGGAGCGGACTTCGATAGGGGTGCTCATGATGAAAACTTGGCGGAAGGTGGTGCGGCACGAGCAAAACACGAAAAGAGGGCGGCCAAAATGAAAAATAAGACCTGAGGGAGCTTTCTGCCTTTCAGGGACTATGGCGAGTTGTTAGAAAAAAGGACTACAAAGAATGAATGAACGATTAAAGACAGCGAAAGGGCGCTACTGGAAAGCTCAGTTAAGGTGCGTAGGGACACTTCTGATGCTGTGGTTTCTGGTCTCTTTCGGGGCAGGGATTTTACTGCGGGACTGGCTGGATGTGAACTTCCCGTCAGTGGGTTCGGCTCCCTTTGGCTTTTGGATGGCGCAGCAGGGGTCCATCATAGTCTTTGTCATTCTCTTGATCGTCTATGCAGGCTGGATGGCCCGTATTGAAGCACGCCTAGATGAGGAAGGAGGGAGCAGATGAGCCAAGATGCCTATAATTACCTCTTTATTGGCCTTTCTTTCGCCCTCTACATCGGGATAGCGATTCGCCAGCGGGCGGCCTCTACACAGGAGTATTATACCGCAGGTGGTGGTGTTTCACCCTTTGCGAATGGAATGGCGACGGCAGCTGACTGGATGAGTGCTGCGACCTTTATCTCGATGGCTGGTTCTCTGGCGATCGGAGGTTATGATGGATCGCGCTTTCTGATGGGGTGGACCGGAGGCTTTGTCCTTCTCACGGTGTTGATGGTTCCTTTTTTAAGGAAATTTGGAAAAGCGACAGTGCCCGACTTTATCGGAGATCGTTATTATTCTAAAGCCGCTCGCTTGGTCGCGGTGATTTGTGCGATTTTTATCTGCCTGACCTATATCATGGGTCAGATGCGTGGCGTGGGGCTGGTCTTCTCGCAACTCTTCGGGATCGAGATCGCGACGGGAGTGATTGTGGGAGGAGCCATTGTTTTCTTCTACGCAGGCTTGGGCGGGATGAAGGGCATCACCTACACGCAAGTTGCCCAGTACTGTGTGATGGCTTTCGCTTATACCATTCCGGCGATCTTCATTGCGATTGCCCTCACTAATAATTTCATCCCACAGCTCGGATTTATCGGAGATTACACCGCTGGTGAGCAGGCCGTCCCTTTTCTAGAAAAATTAAATAAGATCAATACCGACCTTGGTTTTACCAAATACACAGATGGGTCGATGGCGAAGATTGATATGTTCTGCGTCACGGCTGCCTTGATGTGCGGCACCGCTGGTCTTCCGCATGTGATCGTCCGTTTTTTTACGGTGAAAAATGTGAAAGCAGTGCGGACCTCAGCGTGCTGGACGCTAGCCTTCATCGCCGTGATTTATTTAACCGCACCTACCATCGGGGCCTTCTCGCGGGTTAATTTAATTTCAAACTTGAATGAGAAAAAATACGAGGAAACTCCCCAGTGGTTCCGAGATTTTGAAAAGACTGGGCAAATGGCGTGGGTCGATAAAAATGCTGATGGTAAGATCCAGTATTGGGGGGCGGGGAAGTCGGAATCCGGAAAATCAGGGAAGGTGTTCGAGGGGAAGCCGCGTTTCCATAACGATGAACGGGGAGCCTCGGGAGAAAGGCTACTGAGTAACCAAATCGTGACCGATAGCCCGAACGAGCTTTACTTTGGAAATGACGTCATGGTCATGGCTAATCCGCACATGGCGGGCTTACCGAAGTGGGCGATTGCCCTTCTTATGGCGGGCTGTATCGCAGCGGCACTCTCCACGGCTGCGGGTTTACTACTCGTTCTCTCTACTTCAATTTCACATGACCTGATGAAAAAAATCATCAAGCCAGACCTCTCTGATCAGGAGGAGATTAAGTATGCTCGCTTAGCCTCTCTTGGTGCCCTTTTAGTCGCAGTGTGGTTCGGCATTAACCCGCCTTCCACCTTCGTCGCGAAGACGGTGGCTTTTGCCTTCGGTCTGGCTGCTTCTTCATTTTTCCCGACCCTACTGATGGGCATTTTTTCCCGCCGGATGAATAAAGAGGGTGCGATTGCTGGGATGATTGCAGGAATTGGATTCACTCTCAGTTATATCATTTATTTCCAGTTTATGGGAGGGACGCCGGATCAGTATCTCTATGATATTTCTCCTGAGGGGATCGGTTTCTTGGGGATGTTGATCAATTTCGCAGTTTCAGGCTTAGTGGCTTCCTTCACCCCAGCACCTCCGCCGGAGGTGACGGAACTAGTGGATAGCGTGCGCTATCCGGGTGGGGAGGAAACAGCAGCTCAGGGCCACTAGGAGGAGTCTTTAAAAGAAAACACCCACTCTCTCGAGTGGGTGTTTTTTTAAAGGTAGAAGGGAAATCGAGAAAGGCGTTTTTTAGGCTCCCATATTCGCAGCCTTATTGGCGCGTTTCCGCTCGTTCGGATCTAAGATGCGTTTACGAAGACGCAGGTGGTTTGGCGTCACTTCGACGAGTTCGTCTGGATCAATATACTCAATCGCCCGCTCGAGTGAGAACTTCAGGGCGGGTGGGAGTTTTACCGTATTGTCCTTTCCGGCTGAACGGATGTTATCCAGTTTCTTGGCCTTCACAGGGTTCACAGGGAGATCATCAGCACGGGAGTTTTCTCCTACGATCATACCGGTGTAGACTTCCTCCGTGGGGTTCACGAAGAGAGTGCCACGTCCCTCAAGCGCGGTGAGACTGTAGGCAGTCGCTGGGCCGGTGTCCATGGAGACGAGAGTGCCTGCTTGGCGGGTGACGATGCTCCCTGCCCAAGGTTTATATTCATCAAAGAGATGAGACATGATGCCGTGCCCAGAAGTGATATTAACGAGCTCGAACTCCAGACCGATGATCCCCCGGGTGGGGATGTTTGCAGTAATTAGAGTGCGCTGAGAGGAGTCATTGGTCTCCATGTTTTCTAGAACCCCTTTCCGGTCGTTCAAGATTTTGAGAATGGAGTTCGCATACTCAGTGGGCATTTCTAGGAAGAGTGTTTCCCAAGGTTCAAGGCGTTTGCCATTTTCATCTTCCTGAATAATCACGGTGGGGCGGGAGACGAGAATCTCGAAACCTTCGCGGCGCATGGTCTCTACGAGGACGGCAATTTGCATAGCTCCCCGAGCAGAGACTGAGAAGGTGCCGGCGAGGTCAGTCTCTTCCACGTGGATGGAGACATTCGTCTTCATCTCACGGAAGAGGCGCTCATGGATGACACGGGACTGGACATGTTTGCCATCTTTACCAGCGAATGGACCATCATTAATAGAAAACTGCATTTGGACCGATGGGGGATCGATCGCAACGGCGGGGAGGGCCTCGGCATCCTCATCTCCGGCAATCGTTTCGCCAATGTCCGCGTCCTCGAAACCAGAGATTCCCACGATGTTACCAGCAACGCCATTTTCAGTGTCCTTAATGCCAAGATTATTATACTCGAAGACCTTTCCTACCTTCGTGCGGACTTTACTCCCATCTTTCTTGAAGCGGAAGACGGTGTCGTTCTTCTTAACCGAGCCCGCAACGATTTTCCCGATAGCGATGCGGCCCACGTAGTCATCCCAATCGATGTTCGAAACGAGCATTTTAAACGGAGCGTCTTCATCCACCTTGGGTGCGGGGATGTTTGCTACGATGGCGTCGAGGAGAGGAGCACAGTCCCCCTCGGTGGCATCATGCTGAGTGGAAAAGAATCCATTCTTAGCCGAGCCGTAAAGCGTGGGGGCTTCGAACTGGTCTTCAGTGGCCTCTAACTCTAGGAAGAGTTCTAGAACTTTATCGTGGACCGCGAGGGGGTCAGAGTTAGGACGGTCAATTTTATTCACCACGATGATCGGTTTTAGCCCCTCTTCGAGAGCTTTACGTAGCACGAAGCGGGTCTGTGCTTGTGG
>CALFVL010000119.1 GCA_937928425.1 uncultured Verrucomicrobiales bacterium | reverse complement strand
CATGGCACCCGCTAATCAGCTCCAGATGCTAGACCAGTGCACTGCTAAAGATAAATTCATCGTCGCAGACACCATGGACCTTTGGATCGGTATCGCGAATGAGGAACTCCATCAAGTCCTCACCCGAATTGATCTCCTCGTCATAAATGAAGGAGAAGCCAGAGAATTCGCTGGCACCAATAACCTCGTCCTAGCAGGAGAAAAACTTCTCGAGAAAGGTCCTAAATATGTCGTCATCAAGCTTGGCGAATTTGGAGCACTCCTCTTCGGCCCTGATCAGGCCTTTTTCCGCTGTGGTGCCTGGCCCCTCCGCCAGCTCGCTGATCCCACCGGCGCAGGAGACACCTTCTTAGGTGGTCTAGTAGGGAGCCTCTCCGCTGAAGGTGCCTCACAGCCCAGCTTTGAGCAGCTTAAACAAGCCATCGTAAAGGGCTCCATCCTCGCCTCATTCACCTGCGAAAACTTCTCCACCAAATCCCTAGAAAGCGTTAAAAACGTCGACTTCTTAAAGCGCTTAGAGCGATTTCAAGCCATTTCCAGCTGGTAAGGAACTCTCGTGCCCATCCTCTACCCATGCAGCGCTCATTTCTCGAAATGCCGAAAAGAATTCTAAAAAAACCTTAGCGAAAGGCATTGACGCAGCCCCTACTAGCTTATACCTTTCCTAAGGATTGCCTGCAACACCCTTCAAACCAGCTTTGAAAGGTCTTTAACAAAAACACCAAAACAAAAATGAAAACAAATACTCTTAAAGCAGTTGCCGCTGTAGGGCTGAGTGCCCTCCTCATGGGCAGCGCCGCAGCCCAGTCCGTCTCACAACCAGTCGGTTACGAGACACTGAATTATACTTCCGGCTTTAACTATTTGGGCCTCCGCCTCGTCGAAGCTCCAGCTGGTGCTGGTGCTGCGCTTTCTATCAGCGGCGGCGATGTGACTCTTGCGGACGGCGTTGTTGACGCTCTTGATGCAGCGACAAGCTACATATTTGAGGTTACTAGTGGAGATGCAGCAGGCGCTGTAACTACCATCTCTGCCTTCGATGCTACTGCGAATACCGTATCCCTCGCAGATGACATCTCTGGAGACTTTGACGGAGGCGATGAATTTATCATCCGTCCTACGAGCACCTTATCTAGTGTTTTCGGGGAGACAAACGATGTGGCTAATTCAGGTTCTGGATTGACTTCAGCCGGGTCATTTGCTGGTTGCGACCAAATTTGGATTCCAGATGGTTCGGGTAGCTTTCAAAGATACGCATTTGTCTTAGGTAACCCTTTTGCTGGCACTTCGGATAGCTGGCAGGATGATTTAGGGAATGTGATAAACCCTGATTTAATTGAACTAAATTACGTCGATGGAGTAATTGTTAATGCAATTTCACCAGGTGATTTTGTAGTCTCAGGGTCAATTAAGCTCGAGGCAGTTCAGATAGCATTAACCACGACTTTCAATTATCTCGGTAGTTTATTTCCGGCTGGCCTCACACTCGAAGAGAGTGAACTCGTCAATACGCTCACTTCAGCAGGTTCATTTGCGGGGTGTGACCAAGTTTGGCTACCAGATAGTTCGGGTGGGTTTCTAAGGTATGCATTTGTCCTAGGAAATCCTTTCGCTGGTACACCCGATGCGTGGCAAGACGACTCTGGGACTCTCATTGACCCTGAGACAATTTCGTTTGACGATACCCCTGGAATGATCGTGGTGAGAGCTGGATCTGCAGTTTCAATGATTACGGTAGATTCTCCTGATTTTTACGACACACTATAAAAGGTCCAAAAAATAAAAAATATGAGTTTTAAAACATTACTAAAAACTGCCTTAGTTCTTCCACTATCGTGTGGAGCTTATACTGTATCTGTGACTAACCAGATTAGTCCTGGTAATCCATCGTTACCTATTCTTGATAATGCCGGAAATCCCCTATCAACAGGATCGATTGGGGTAGGTTTCTTTTCTAGCGATAATGATGTCACAACGAACGCTAATGATTTCGGAGTATTATTGGGCCTTTTCCAAGAATACGGGACGACAACTTCCCTAATTCAGGGAAACGCTCCAGGTCTTGTTAACAATGTGACTCCAGCCGCTTGGAACGTAGTTGTTCCACCAGGAACTACTGGAGGACAAGTTGGGCAAAACGTTTATGTAATTATTGGAAATGGAGGCACGCTTGGTAGTTCCTCTGAGCTCGCGGTTTGGCGGTCTAATAACATTTTTGAGACTGATGATGACTTGGGTAACGGTGGAGTTGTTGCTGATATATCTACTGGCCTCGGCGATTTGTTGCTAGGAGAAAGCGAAACCCCTGCCGTTTTAACGGCAGGTGGGAACTCTGTGACATTTGCTGAAGGAATTCGGTTAGTTTCATCAATTCCAGAGCCATCTACTGGTCTTCTTGCCTTGTTTGCAGGACTTGGCCTCGTAGGTCGTCGCCGTCGATAGTCTTCTGGACTTTCGGCACTTGTTTTACTTTTTGTTTATACGGTCGCTTTCTTTCGGGAAGCGGCCGTTTTTTTGCCCGTTTTGCGTCGTCTTCGTGGGCTTAATTGAAGCGTTTGGAAGGCTATTTGCTGGAATCCTTCAGCTAGGGAGCCGCTTTACGGTTGGGAAGCCTCGTGACTGCTTTCTAAAGCCCTTGTCACTATTTTCTCCAAGTGGGTCCTGCATTGATCGCTATTTCTTGAAAGTTCACTTACTCTTCTCCTGATGAAGGTCCAAAAAGCTCAGTTCCTGAAAAGTGCGGTCTCGCTCGATGCCTGTCCACCCACTCATCTCCCTGAGTTTGCCTTTATCGGACGCTCGAATGTCGGTAAATCATCCTTAGTAAATTTCCTTTGCCAGCAGGATGGGCTAGCCCGAGTTTCTAAAACCCCCGGGCGGACACGGGAGATCAATTTTTTCCAGCTTGATGAGCGTTGGTGCCTCGTTGACCTTCCCGGCTATGGCTACGCTAAGGTTTCTAAAACCCAGCGAGACCAGTTTAATGAATTTGTCTCAGAGTATCTCCTAAATCGGGAGAATCTTCTCGGCACCTTCGTCTTAGTGGACTCCCGCCATAGCCCTCAAAAACTAGACCTCCAATTTGTAGAATGGTTGATCGGAGCAGGACTTCCCTTCGCCCTAATCTTTACCAAGACTGATAAGAGTAAAGCGAGGGTGGTGAAGAAAAACATCGACCTATTTTTAGAGGCTATGAAGAGCTTTAGTGATGGGGCGCCGGTAGTCTTCGAGTCATCAGTACAGACACGAAGTGGACAGAAGGAAATTCTAGCTTTTATTAATAAAGCTCTTTCTCGTGCGACCCTTTAAGGGGCTGGGAGAAAAGAAAGGCATGTCAGAGAGCCCCGCTCTTAGGAGTGACATTTTTCTTAGGGCTGTGATTAGAGACTTGCGGAAAGCAAAAATAGTTTTTATCTCCGCGCTCTTAAGTCCTTTTCTGCGATGTGTTCGATTTTCGATAAATGAGGGATTCGGAGGGTGCTGATCACTGGTTGATCCGGCACTCTGAGATGAATTTCCCTGAATATGAGACCCCTGTCTTTAGGCAGCCTTGTGCTTAGAGGTCTCACCCCTGACTTAACTTTTCTGCCCTGGCGAGAGCAGTGATCTCGCCGCCATTTATTGATGAAACTTGAACTCGCGCAGGAGGTCATAGCCTGCCTTCCGAAGGGACGTACCCTTTTCCACTATTCTAAAGATGACTACGCCTTCTTACTTCTGCACTTACTGAGCAGGACTGAGGACCGCATTCATCAGCTTCGCAAGAGTCCCAGCGGGAAGCTCCTCCAAAAGCCCTCGCTGAGAACCCACCTAGCATCCTGTCCTGATGGGCGGGTGGACCTCAGTGTCATCCCTAGACAGCAGTACTTAAGAGAGGGGAGATCTTACCGGCTCTCGCTGGATGTCTGGGGAAATGAGGTCCGTGATTGGCGGTATAATCAGGTCTCTCGTAAGGGGGTGAGCTTAGTGCTACAACTGAATCTAAGCTTGAGTCATTATCGTAAATTGGCGCGTTGCGTGGATTTAGAAAATGCAGACCCCTTCTACGTCATGGACCATCCGGCAAGAGAGGGGAAGTTCCCAACTCTAGCGTGGTGTCGCCTAGACTTTGATCTAGAGAGTGGAGAGGCCCTCATCGAGGAGGTGCAGAGTGATCTAGTCCGAGAGATGCGTGAGGTCGTGAAAGTTGCTCGCCAGAGCCGTGAGGCGGGAGAGAAAGACTTTAGAATGTATGGAGCAGAGTTTACCACGGAACGCTTGATTGGCTTCTGGGAGGAAGATTTCTCTCGCCATGAAAAAACTTGGCACGAGGCGGTCTTATCTGCGGCTTTGGTTTTCTTAGTCGAGGAGCTAGGACTGAGGAAGGTGTTTTACCATACTTATGAGACGGGCTGTTTTCTAAAAGGGATAGATAGAGAGCCGCCGCCTAGGTCGCTTTATACGAGCCTTCCTAAGAGGTTTTGTTTTCAGCAGACCAGAGAGGTGCCCACTTTTCTGTCCTCAGAAAGGTCTTGGCAGAGACGAATGGCAGCCTCGCGGAGGCCACTAGAGTTCTTCCAGATCTCCTTGTGAGATTAGACTGCGAGAGCGATTTACGCCCGTGCTTCGTATCGTAATTTGGCCAGAGGCCTAATTAAGCGAATTTATTTAAATCCTCCTTGAGCCCAGAGAACACCGTAGACGATGGCGTTACTCAGATGCTCATGGGCGAGGCTGTGTGGGTCTGTGCGGCCTTTCTTCGTCTTATTGGCGATGTGGAGGAGGTGGGACTTAACGGTCTGGAGCTGCTTGACCGTAGCGCTAGGCCTTCCGGTAATTCCTGGCTGCTTAGTCAGTAGTTCAGTCTGGGCTTCTGAGATCAGGGCAGCTGTGTCTTTAATTTTATTAAGGTCCTCATCAGTCGGAGCGCTGCCTTTATCTTGAATTTGAGATAGGGTAGTCTTT
This sequence comes from uncultured Verrucomicrobiales bacterium, assembly GCA_937928425.1. Taxonomy (GTDB): domain Bacteria; phylum Verrucomicrobiota; class Verrucomicrobiia; order Verrucomicrobiales; family Akkermansiaceae; genus SW10. The sequence continues at coordinate 5,159 of CALFVL010000119.1, read as the reverse complement.
GTCTCGAGGATATTGGCCACCGCTTTAGGGTAGCGTTCTTTAAGGCCAGAGCTGGAGAGGAGCCAGAGAAGGTCTGGCGCCTTGATTTCTTGGCCCACTTGCAGTTTTGCAGGGTCGACCTCATTGTAGAGCTTTAGCACACGCCAGTAGCGGGTGCGACCGTAAGCTTCCTCGGAAACTGCGGTCAGGCTACCACCGGGCTTGATGTGGTGGATCGTGATTTTTTCAGGGCCGGCGGCCTCGCGTGCTTTCTCAGTCGCTTTGAGGGCTTCTTCAGCAGCTTTAGCCGCCTTTTCTTCAGCCTCCTTTTCCTTACGCCGTTCCATGAGCTTATCCATGGAATCTCCTGACTTAGGAGTGATGGTGGGAAGGTCATCTACGGACTGGGCGATGGCAGATGAGGCGAGACTTAGGATCGTCAGATAGGAAAAGAGTTTCATGATTTCTTGAGGGGCCTTCATTCTCGGGTAGGCACAGTTTATGGGCAATACGGAATTTTTTAAAAATGAGGTGCTGGTAGGTAAAGCGCGCTTGGAGAGTGAACCTTGGTTGTATCGTTTTCCTGCCTAAGTCGTTATTTTAATGAAGTGTGGGTATCTGGATTCATTTCGTGTTGGAGAGGCCCCCGTCTTCTAGAAATAAAAACCCCATTTCGGGATCTCCGAAATGGGGTGAAAATATAAGCAATTTTTTGTTTTACTTGCGTTGGCGTCTCGTAAGACAAGCGATCCCTCCGAGGCTAAGAAGAAGCGCGCTGGAGGGCTCGGGAACGACGGTAAAGGAAAGTTCGTTTACCCTGATCTGGTCGAATAAGACCTCATTGTCTGAACCGCTTCCGGTCCAGATTTGGACAATTTGCCCAGCGTTTAAGTCGACTCGACCACTGTTGAGGTAGCTATCGCCAGCGTTCACATCGCCGACGAATACTGCTCCACCAAGTGCACTTGAAAAAAAGCCAATTTGCGCGACCGCTGAGCCGTCAGATCCTTGAGCTAGGTTCTCAAGGTCAATTAAAAAGTCGTAGGTTGCAGTGGTTGGCGCCCGAAAAAACACCCCGTAGCGCGCGTGTTCATTCAGGTCACTGTGCCAGACAGTCGCGTCGATATGCGGAAAGACTGCTGTGGTGGAGCTTGCGGAATCATAGGTTCCTGAACCAGTGCCTTCAAAAGCAAGTTCCCAACCGGTGCCGGGGTTCCAGTAGCGGTAATCCCACGCTCCGTTCGCACTGGTAGCACTAGGATCTACCCGGAAATCATCTGTGTAATCATAAACTTGTGAATAAACTGAGCCTGAAAGGCTAGTTAATATAGAAAGGGTAAAAGCTGTTTTGTTCATTTATTATTATTTTCAGTTTTTATATTTTGGACAGCTCATATCGATGGCCAAGAAAAGACTGTAATTGATAGGGCTAAGCAACTTTTGTCTCCTTGCATGGTAATCATGTTTTTTTAAAGTTAAAAACCCCCCGTTTTAATTAGAAATTAACTAAATTGAATTTATCATATTGATGAATCTTTTTGCTGGATTCACAGAGCTAGGCGAAAAAGAAAGGTCCCAGACAAGGGTTAAGCTGCTTTGAGATCGTGACTTAGCTCGTTTTCTTTTGATGAGGTTAAGGCGGCACGAGAGCATTAATCCTTATTCTAAGACTTCTTTAAGTTGGTGTGAACGCATTCATGTGCTTAAAGTCGCGTTCATGAATCGTCGTTCTTTCCTTCGTACTTCTGCCGTAGGCTCCGTTTTCGCGGGTAGTGCCCAGACTCTTAGAGCCTTAGCTGCTGATAATACCTACCGCGCTAATATAGGAATCCAGCTCTACACCATGCGTGATGCGATTAAGGAGGATCCTTCTGTGGCGATTAAGGCGATCGTGGATGCTGGATACCAGCAGGGGGAGTTGTATCGCTTCCCAAATTGTGACCATTTGATCAAGGCTTGCCGGGAGCATGGCTTAGCGATGAACTCGAGCCACTTCGAGTGGGAAACGGCGGTAAATCCGAGTGATGAAGGTTTTTCTGATTTTAAAGAAATCGTAGAGAAAGCGGAGAAGACGGGCTTAAGCCACCTCGTGGTGCCACACCTTAAGACACAGTACCGAGAAAGTCTGGATGCTTATAAAATGGCGGCTCAGAATCTTAATAAGGCGGCAATGATTGCGAAGGAGGCTGGTATCCAGCTCGCTTATCATAATCACTCATTCGAGTATCTTCCGATGGAGGGCTCCAGTGGCTTTGAGGTCTTTGAAAAAGAATTCGCTCCAGAGATGAAGTTCGAGCTCGATGTTTTTTGGGTGAAAGTCGCAGGCCGTGACCCTGTGGAGCAGATTGAGAAATTGAGTGGCCGTGTGGCCCAACTTCACTTGAAGGACCTTAAAGAGGGGCTGACTCTCCCAAATTACGGGAAAGTGGAGAAAGATGCCTTCAAAGAGCTAGGAAATGGCGTGATCTCCATGGAGCCGATTATTAAGGCTGCTAAAGAGGCTGGTGTGGCGCACTGTCATGTGGAGCAGGACCAGTCTCCCGACCCTTTGGCGAGTATCAAGGAGAGCATGGCTTATTTGAAGGCTTTGTAGGTCTCGCTTTTACCAAGATCGCATTTAAGTTTTCTTAATGAAACGAAGAGAGATTTTCCGTAAAGCTGCTTTATTTTCTCCGACTTTAGTCCTGCCAGCTTGTCAGACGGTTTCTAATCTTGCGCTGCAGTCGCCATTTTTTATTCCCACGACTCATATTGCAGCGAAATTAGGTCCATTTTTTCCTTTTAGGAGGGGGTATCAAGATGTGGGTCACTTGATGTTATCGAACCCGATTTTCGCGATGGTTCCTGAGCAAAATAAGGTCCGCATCGGCTTGACGACTGGGATGGAGGCTGGTTCTCGCCTAGGACAGATCTCGGGAATTCCTGCTCTGGGTCAAATTGCGGGCTTTAGTGCGGGAGGGAGCTGTCAGTTGGCGTGTGGCTTGCGCTATGACCGAGAGACTCGGGGGATTTACTTAAAAGAGCCCGTGTTAGAAGAGCTGGAAATCGAGCACTTTTCTTCTACTTTAACGGGTCCGTTCCGTCAGTTGGTGAATATGTTTGGGCCGGGCTTCTTAGATCGACGCCCTATTCATACCTTAGATCCTTCACTAGCGAGCCGCTTCTTATCAGGGATGGTGGTCCAGCCTACAGGGATAGCCCTTAAGTTCGGAGCTTAAGCCCGGGAAAATTTACGAGGGGCTCTGTATTAAGAGTTAGGAGCTAGCGGGCTAGAAACTTGTATTTTTACAGTGGGGAGGATGAGCTTAGAGTCTTGCTTTATGAAGGGGGCTGAGATCGTTCTTTGGTGGGGCTGTTTTCCTATCGGGAGAGATTTCTTTCTTTGGCTTGGTTTTTGTAATGGAATCCCTAAAGTCAAGGGGTGTTCAGGATTTTTGTGATTCTATTTTCTCTCGTGGGACTAATGGCGCATTCTTTAATGGGCGAAGTCGCGGGACTGGATTCAGTGATCGAGCGTCCTGAGAGTCACATCTGGGACCGTGATGATCTTTTTAGGAATCACCCAGAGGAGTTCGCACGTCTCTCTCAGGAGATGAAGATTTTGAAAGAGGAACAGGGAATGGAGGTTTTTTTGGTGATTTATTCTTCCTTGATAGGAGAGAAGCCGGACCCTTTATCGAAGCGCTGTCATGATGCTTGGCTGGGTGAGCGGAATGACGGCTTTGTCATCGTGTTGAGTTTTTACGACGCGATGTTCGGAGTTTTAGGTCGCTCACAGCCGCTCTATAACAACTATTTTATTGAAGAGGGTGTCTTGCCAAGAGTGAGCGATAGTAGGGTGAATGAAATTCAAGAGGAAGCCTTCATCTTGAGCAAGCAAGAGGAGTCTGAAATCGAGCAGATGGAGGTCTTTATTATGAGTTTCACTGAGAAGTTGAGGGAGCGTTTAGAGGTGGCAAGAATTGGTGATTCCAGCAAAGATAATTATCATTTTATGGCTTGGACAGCCTTGGTCCTTTTGGTCGGGTGGTTGTCATTTAAGGGGATTTCTCGCTTGATGGGTGTGGTGAATAAGCGAGCGAGTAAGAGTTATCTTTTCCCCGACTTTGCAGTCTTAGAGAGGTTACAGGCTCCTTATGGAGGTGGCAAATCTGGCGTGACTGACTTTGAAAAACCTTGATTAGAGAGATGGCGGAGGGAGCTGTTTACTTGCTTTTTCGTTCTTGGACGCTGGTTGGGTTATGGCACATAAGTGCGGTGCAGTATTTTATGAAGGTGCTTCGATTCTTTTTTTCTTTCGTTTTTCTCGTTTCCCTTTCTGCGAGAGCTGAGCCTGGTGTGGAGCGCCCAAATATCATTTTTCTGATGGCAGATGATCAGAATACCTCTTCGATGGGATGCTATGGGAATGCTGAAGTGCAGACTCCGAATATGGATGAGCTAGCAGAGGATGGGATGGTCTTTGATAGACATTACGCTACGACGGCGATTTGCATGGGAAGCCGCGCAAATATCTTCACAGGGAAGTATGAGTATAAGACGGGCTGTAACTTTCTTCATGGTGATTTGTCTGAAGAGCTGTGGGAGAGTTCCTATCCTGTATTACTGAGGCAGGCTGGTTATTTGACGGCCTTTGCAGGGAAATTTGGAATCGTGGTAGAAGGGAGGGGAATTTGTGAAGATGATTTCGATTTCTATGGGGGGGCGAAAGGTCAGTCGAATTACCGGACTGCGAAAAACCCCTCGATGGTGAAGTATGCAGAGCGTTATCCGCATTCGACTCTTTCATACGGAGCCTTCGGGCAGGAGGTGATCAGGGAGTCCGTAGCACAGAAGAAGCCTTTTTGCCTTTCGATCAGCTTTAAGGCACCGCATAGACCGACGACTCCAGATCCAAAATTTGATCATATTTATCGGGGTAAAAAATTCACTAAGCCGGCAAATTATGGCCGAAGGTATGGTGAGCATCTTGCGCTGCAGAGTAAGCAGGGGCGCCAGTATCCGCGCTTCAAAGAGTGGGACTATGATAAAAATTATGACGAGGTGATGGCGACGTATTACCAGCAGATTTACGCGATTGATGTGGCCTTAGGAATGATCCGAAAAGAGTTAGAGCGGCAAGGGGTGGCGGATAATACGGTGGTGATTTATACCAGCGATAATGGCTTCATTTGCGGGGC
>CALFVL010000118.1 GCA_937928425.1 uncultured Verrucomicrobiales bacterium | reverse complement strand
CTCAGTGAAATCGACACGGTAAGCAACTTGGGGGACACTATTAAAAATGAGGCGGACGGTGTCAGGGGAGTTTGTTTCGTTCGTTAAACGGATGGTTCCGAAGAAGGAATTTGGGTCAAAGGGGTCTGTCTGATGTCTGAGTTCATCTATGTTAGAGACTCCGTCATTATCACTATCTTCATTGACCGAAAATTGGACAATTTGGGGGTGTAGTATTTCGCTGATATCAGGAATGCCATTCTGGTTAAGGTCTGCTGCTGGTTCTGAGGGATCATCAAGAGGTGCCACTGCAATAGGCTGAGGGGGGACGGACTGTCGGAAGCGTTCGAAGTTGAATAAGTCGACGATGCGTTCGGAGAAGAGATCGAGCGGTACAACCGGGAAATCAGGAATGGGTTCTGCTCCTCCTCCAAAGCCTGCGGTGAGGGTAGTGGACGTGTTAAAAGTGACCCCGCTGGCTTCAATCGAACCGACTTCTCTAATTTGGACTCTGTTGTTTGATTTATCAAATAAGCGCCCGGTAATGGTCCAGTCATTGTTATCAGATCCTCTTGTGAGCTGAACGAGTAGTCGAAGGTTGCGGTGTCTTTCAGTGTCAGGCCCACCAAAGTCGGCAGGCTGTTGCAGCAGTCCTAAGGTAGACCTGAGGATGGGTGGAGAACTTATCGCCCCGGTGGTGATGGCTGGGGGAGAGTTGAGAGTATAGTCTGTTTGTAAATTTAAAGCGTAGCGCTCTGCATCAATCCGAGAGAGTCCAACCTTCAGTCTTTCATCATTATTTCCCCCAGCATAGAAACCACAGTTGATGATCGGCTGATTCGGGGAGGCGTTCGTAAGTGTATCATCAGGCTCATGCAAGATGAAATCAACATAAGCCTGATAGGTGAAACCTTCTTCAATTTGTTCGGGGACGAGTAGGCGAGCTTCGCTATTACTGGGTAAGTTTGTGTAGCCGTTCTCGAATACAATGACTCGAAAATCACCTGTTGTTTCCCACCGTGGCGAATCATTGAGAAGTGGAGCTAAAGGTACTTCATCTGGAAATAAAAATACCGAATCCGGATTTCCGATAGCAGGGCGGGCGTAGCTGTCATCCTCAAACCAAGGAATGAAGTTGATATGAACTGCTAGAGTATTAGAGAAAAGAGTAATACTAGCGAGGAAGCTTAGGATAAACTTTGAAACGAAGGTGAGGTATGTGTGCTTTATGATCATGGTATTAACGATCTTTTTTGAAGTTGGTTATAGAGAGTTTGCGGCGAAAGAGTAAGAAGGGGAAAAGGACGAGTAGGCAGGCAGCAGTTGATGGTTCAGGAATGGCATTTACTACGAAGTTTAGAGTGTAGAGAGATGGGCTGTCAGTTTCATTCAACCAAGCCGCGTAGACTCCAGAAGGTAGCGTGGTGATTTGAGTTAAAAGGGGGGCCAATTGTGACGGTATTCAGTAGATTTGTATCGTTCTGTACTGAGGTGTCGTTCAAGATTGTGAATCCGATCGGATCAGAGAAGGTATTTGAGGGCTCTGATGATAAGGTGGAGCCTGACTGCAGTAGTAGGAAACTCCCATTATTACCCCCAGTGTATCTCGTGACCGAGATTTCAGGCAGTTCAAAGCCGGTGGGGATAGTAAAAGAAAACAGGTCAAGATCAGCCGATCCTCCTAGAAGTCCTCCGCTAATTTCGTTATCTCCTTCTGAGAGAGTGATTTGATTAGGATTCAGGTAGTCGTCAGAAAGATCTCCCGAAATTGCTTCGTTAAAATTTACTACCGCGTTTGCAGTAGTAAGATAAGTTAAATGGCTTATGAGGATAATTCGAAGCATGGAAATAGAATGTATTTCCAAAGGAGATTAAATGCGCTTTCTCTTTCCGCAAATTTTTAAAAGGTAATTATTTATGTTTTAAGGTTTTCTTCAACTTTGTTGGAAATACGGGAGGCTCTTTAGAGGAAGAGGAATGTTTTCTGGAGTCGGGGATGATTTTTTTTGAGGCTGGTCAATTTTGCTCAGGAGCCTTAGCTTCGCTTTCCGCTCCCCGGGCGGTCGCTGGTTTTCTTTTAAGAGGACTGGAGGAAAGTCCGGACACTACAGAGCAGTGTGCCTTTTGAAAAAGAGGGACAGCAATCCGCGAGGTTTGCTGGACAGATTAGTGCCGCAGAAAACAGACCGCCTTTTTCGGAAGGTAAGGGTGAAAAGGTGGGGTAAGAGCCCACCGCACCGAGGGTGACCGAGGTGGCAGGGTAAACCTCTCACAGTGCAAGACAGAACAGGGGAAGGGCTGCTCGCCCGCTTGATCCTCGGGTAATAGTCGCAGAGATAAATGACCGCCGAAGCGTAGAAATGGCTACGTGGAACAGAATCCGGCTTATAGGGGAGCGGCCTCCTTATATGGTGGAGGTGGTGAGGAAGGGGGAATGATGTTTAGCGAGTGAGGGCGTCATCCATATTCAGATAGGTGGCGGCGACGATGGTGAAGGCGGCGTTTTCGGCATCTTTGGCGAGGCCGGAATATTGGCCAGGATTGGTATCAAAGTCCTCGATGGTGTCGTGGAAAAGTTCCGTGATGATTTCGAGTTGTCGGGGGGTGGGTTTTAGGCTGGTGGCGATGCGGAATCCACTGATGAGTTTTTCTTCGAGGCTGTCTGTGGGGTGTTCTCTCATCCGGCGGGCTAGGCCGCTGGCCATTTCGGCGAATGCTTCGTCATTCAGGGTCGCAAGTGCGGCGAGTGGGGTATTAGAAACGAGGCGGCGGCTGCTGCAGATTTCTCGAGTCGGGGCGTCAAAAGATCCGAAGGTGGGGAAGGGGATGCTGCGTTTCCAGTAGGTGTAGATGGAGCGGCGGTAGCGTTTCGGGTTGCCTTTTTTCGGGTTGCGCCAGGGGTCTTTGCTAAAGGGCTTCCAAACGCCTGCGGGGATGGGGGGCTGGACAGGGCTACCGTAGAGGGCGGGGTTCAGGAGGCCTGATGAGGCGAGATGGTGATCACGAATGATTTCTGCGCTGAGGCGGTTTCTGGGGCCACGGGAGAGGAGGCGGTTCTCGGGGTCTTTTTCCTGTGTGAGGGAGGTGGTTTTACTGGACTGGCGGTAGGTGGCGGAGGTGACGATTTCTTTGATGAGGGTTTTAATGGAGTACTGCATCTCACTCTGGAAGCGGACGGCGAGGTCGTCGAGAAGTTTGGGGTGTGAGGGGGGAACTCCGGAGGAGCCGAAGTCTTCGAGGGTTTCTACGAGTGAGAGGCCGAAGATTTGCTCCCAGATTCTGGCGACGAGAACGCGTGAGGTGAAGGGGTTCTCGGGATCTGCAATCCAGTGGGCGAGGTCGAGCCGGCTTGGGGAGTCAGGGCTGTGAGTTTTGAGGGGGTGGAGTGATTTAGGGGTGGCTGGGAGGAGTGGGGTGTCGTCTTTTTCTAGCCAGTTTCCTCTTTTAAAGGTGCGGGTGTCTCGCTGGAGTTTTGGGTGGACCTGATCCATGATGGCGAGCTCAGTTTTCCCGAGCTTAAGGTACTGAGAGTGTGCTTGGTCGCGTTTAGCTAGGGTAGAGATGGTTTTCGGATCTTTAAGCCATTGGTGGAAGGCGGGGTTATCACTGAGTTCAAGGCGGCCTCGTTTGGTGGCCATGGGGCCGGTAGGGGCATGGGCGTTGTGGTGGAGGTGTAGGTGGATTTTAGAGCCGGGGGGAAGAGTGAGTGGGGTCTCTAAAATGATGACGCAGGAGCGCGGGTGGTATTGGTGGGTGTATGCGCCCCAACCGGTTTTTCCTTTCTTAAGCGAGTCATTAGGGTCCCAAACTGGGAAGTCGTCATCGCCGATGACGTGGGAGAGGGGAATCGAAATTAATTTTTTCTGATCTGGGAGGGTGGCTTGAAGGGTGATTTGGGTGAGGACGGCTCCTAGCTCGGGCGAGTGGATCGCTTTTTCTAGGTCGAGCGGCAGGGTGTGAATACGGATGGCGGTGAGGGTGTGGAGGTGTTCGGGTTTTGGTATTTCGAGCTTGAAGACGGTATTACGAGGGATGGTTCCTTTTGTTAGGAATTCGAGGTAGCTATCTAGGGTCCGAGTTTCTGAACCAACTCGCTCTGATTTGACCTTCATCTGGGAAACTTTCGTCCACTGGGTGTCAGAGATGAGTTGGCGAGATTGGTTTTGGATGCGGGTTTGTAATCGGCGATAGGTCTTGCGCTGGGACGCGGCGGCGGGGAAGTCTTCGGGCTTGGAAGGGACACGAAGGGTGGGAAAGTGGGAGTTCAGGTCGAGGTCCCGGGAGTTGTTAAAGAAGGCGAGGAATTTATAGTATTCATCGTGATGAATAGGGTCGTAGGGGTGTTCGTGACATTGCACACACTCGAAGGTGATGCCTTGGATTCCTTTCCAAGTGGTATTGACCCGGTCCATTACGGCCATGACTCTGAATTCTTCATTGTCGGTACCTCCTTCGCCATTTTGCTGTGAAAGCCGGTGGAAGGTGGTGGCGATGAGGTCGTCTAAGGTGTAATTTGGGAGGAGGTCTCCTGCGAGTTGCTTAATGAGGAATTGATCATAGGGCATGTCCTCGTTCATTGCGCGGATGACCCAGTCGCGATACGGCCAAGCGTTCCAACGCCGATCAACTCCTAGGCCTTCTGAGTCGGCGTAGCGTGCGACATCGAGCCATGAGCTGGCCCATTTTTCACCGAATGATTTTTCTCTGAGAAGCTGTGCGCTTACTTCTTTTACTGCGGTATCTGGGTCTGCTTGGTAGTTTTTTTCGAAGAGGTCGAGCTGTTCTAAAGATGGGGGGTAGCCAGTGAGATCAAGGTGAAGGCGGCGAAGAAGGCGGGCAGATGAGGCGGGAGGTGAGGGTGGGATTTCCTCTTCATCAAGCTTAGCAAGGATGAAGGGGTCGATGGCGTTTTTAGGCCACTGTGGGTCTGAAATCTCAGGAGCTTCATGACGGGTAGGTTTTTCAAAAGACCAATGATTATTCCACTGAGCACCTTCTGAAATCCAACGCCGAATGAGAGCTATTTCTCCGGCCTTAAGTGGAGGCCCATGACTGGGCTGTGGCATGATTTCATCAGGATCATCTGAAAGGATGCGAATGAGCATTTCAGATGATTCTGGATCGCCTGGCACGACGGTCATTTTACCAGATTTCCCTTTTGAGAGTGCTTCTTCTCGGTAGAGGAAGGAGACTTTACCACTTTTCTTAACCCCTCCGTGGCAAGCGAGACAGTTGGCATTTAAGATCGGGCGGATGTCTCTTGAGAAGTCAATCTTATCGTCTGCAGTGATGAAGGCGGAAAGAAGGATGAGGATGGAAAGAATCAATCTCATGGATAATGTGTATGATACATTGCAGCTTCGGTCATTTTATCAAAATGGCACGACAGAAAACAAAAAAACTCGTCATTAATGACGAGTTTTTGGAAAGGGAGAGGATGGAAGAACTCTATCCTCCGAAGAGGTTTTTGGCCTTGTCGAGGAGGTTGTCACCATCGGAAGCGCCTTCACCGCTTACAAGGTTATCGACGATGCCGCCCATTCCTTCAGGAAGTTTATCTTTCACGAAGCCGAGAACAGTCTCGATCACTCCGTCAACCTTATCAGAGTCAAGTCCGAGTGCGGCGAGTTTTTCTTTCAATTCATCCATGGTTCTAAGGTTTTTTACTTAAGGGAAAAAATACCGGGAACAGGGGTCGAACCTGCACGCCCAAAGGGCACGTGATCCTAAATCACGCGTGTCTACCAATTCCACCATCCCGGCGACGGGGGCAGACTGAGTTAAATTAGAATGAGATGCAAGAAGACATTCATGGACGCATTAAATTTAATAAAATCGGGGGGCTCTTGTGAAGTGAGGTGGGATGCTGCTTCACTGCTCGCGCTGGAATTTTCTTATCCGAGTGTAATCTGAGATTGCTAGTGTGGCTTCTTTCAGGCAACAAAACTTTGCGATGCGTTTTGCCGTTCTAGGGAGTGGAAGTGGGGGGAATGCCACAGTGGTGGAGTGCGAGGGGAAGTATCTCCTCGTCGATGTGGGCTTAAGTGCGAAGCAGTTGAACTTACGCTTAGGTCAGTTAGGGGTGGATCCAGAGAAAATTACGGGGATTTTATTAACTCACGAGCATGGTGATCACGTGCGGGGGCTGGATGTTTTTTTGCGTAAGTGCCGTGTGCCTGTGCTGGCCTCGGTGATGACGGGAAGGGTGGTGCAGGAGAATATGAGTTCACAAGCGCAGTGGGTGGCCTTTGAAAGTGGGCAGGAGTTCCAGTGGGAGGGTTTTCAAATCAGCACTTTTCCACTGCCGCATGATGCGGTGGAACCGGTAGGTTATGTCATTGCGCACGGGGAGCGGAAGGTGGGAGTGGCTACGGATTTAGGGCATGTGAATGAGGCGGTGATGAAAACGCTCGCGGGAGTGGAGGGCTTAGTTTTAGAGGCTAATTATGATTGGCCGATGTTAGAAGCTGATACGAAGCGGCCTTTCAGCACGAAGAACCGGATCTCGTCACAGCATGGTCATTTATCCAATGATCAAGCCGGAGAGTTAGTGGCGACCTTATTAGCTGAAGGTTTAAAGCGGGTGGTATTGGCCCACTTAAGCGGGGATTGTAATTGCCCAGTGAAGGCGGTGGAGGCGGTGCGAGGGAAAATCGGGGATTCAGAGTTAGAGATTTGTGCTGCGACTCAAAATGAGGTGACGGCTTGGCAGAGCATCGAGCCGGAGATCGATCCCAGTTTCTATGGCGAGCTTTTTGGTGGGGTGTGAGTTTCGCGTTGCTCTTCCCGGCTTCATTGCCAAGATAGCCCCCGCGTGAAGGAGGTCCCAGTGAAGCCCAGTGCCGAGGAGTTTGCCGAGTTAGCGCAGGCCGGAAATGTCGTGCCTGTGTATGCTCAGCTTGCTGCTGATTTCGAGACTCCGGTTTCAGCTTTTCTAAAGCTCCGCGATGGAGAGAATGCGTTTCTCTTTGAGAGTGCAGAGAGCACGGATGCGAGCGGGCGTTGGTCGATCGTAGGGAGCGAGCCGAGGTGGGTATTTACTGCTCGTGGAGATGAGATTTCTATTGATAGAGGAGGGCAGGTGGAGCGGCGGCAGCGCGAGGGTGATGTCCTAGATGAGCTTCAGAGTTTAATGGCGGGGTATCGGCCTGTGACGCATGGTGATGCCCCTCCGTTTTTTGGGGGAGCGGTGGGTTATTTAGGGTATGATGCGGTGCGGCAGTTTGAGCCTAGTGTGGCGAGCTCACCGGAGGATGATCTAAAATTACCTGAGGCGATCTTTTTCCTAGCCGATACGATGGTGATTTTTGATCACAAATTACGCCGTCTTTTAGTGGTGGCGAATGCGATGTTAGATGAGGTTGAGACTCCGGGTGAAGCCTACGCGCTGGCTGTCGAGCGGATTAGAGTGACTCTTGAAAAACTGGATCAGCCCTTACACGTCTCAGCTCTGAATGGTCTCGCTGAGGTGGAGCCCGCTACCCCACGTAGTAATACGACGCAGGATGAGTACGAGGAGATGGTGCGGCAGGCGAATGCGATGTTAGATGAGGCTGAGACTCCGGGTGAAGCCTATGCGCTGGCTGTCGAGCGGATCAGAGTGACCCTTGAAAAGCTGGATCAGCCCTTACACGTCTCGGCTCTGAATGGTCTCGCTGAGGTGCAGCCCGCTACCCCACGCAGTAATACGACGCAGGAGGAGTATGAGGAGATGGTGCGGCAGGCGAAGGAGTATATTGCAGCGGGTGATGCCTTTCAAGTGGTCCCCAGCCAGCGCTTCGAGGCAGACTTCGAGGGGTCCAATATCGACCTCTACCGGGCTTTACGTCATGTGAATCCCTCGCCCTATATGTTCGTCTACGAGACGCCGGACTTTTCTTTGGTAGGGAGTTCTCCTGAGGTGCACGTGCGCGCTGTCGATGGCCGCATTGACATCCGCCCGATTGCGGGGACTCGCTGGAGGGGGAAGACGCCGGAAGAGGATGATGCCTTAGCGGCAGATTTATTGGCAGATGAGAAGGAGTGTGCGGAGCATGTCATGCTGATTGATTTAGCACGTAATGATGTGGGTAGGATTTCAGAGACGGGTTCAGTCTCAGTGGATGATCAGATGATTGTGGAGCGATACAGCCACGTCATGCACATCGTCTCAAATGTGAGTGGGAAGCTTTCCCCCCAACATAGTTCTTATGATGTTCTGCGTTCTACTTTCCCGGCAGGAACAGTGAGTGGTGCTCCTAAGATTCGTGCGATGCAGATTATTAACTCGCTGGAGAAAAATAAACGGGGGACTTATTCTGGTGCAGTCGGCTACTTCGGCTGGGATGGGAATCACGATTCGTGCATTGCCCTGCGGACCTGTGTTTTGAAAGGGGATAAAGTCTATATCCAAGCGGGGGCTGGAGTGGTCGCTGATAGTGATCCCACTTATGAATATAATGAAACGGTTAATAAGGCAGCCGCGATGATGCGGGCCGTTGCCTTAGCCAAAACTCTCTCAGAGCCATGTTAGTCGTCATCGATAATTACGATTCTTTTACGTATAATCTCGTCCAGTATTTTGGTGAACTAGGAGCAGAGATGAGGGTGCTGCGTAATGATGCGGTGAGCATCGAGGAGTTACGTGATTTAGGGCCTGAGCGGATCTGTATTTCACCAGGGCCTTGCACTCCGAATGAGGCTGGAATTTCCTGCGAGGTGATCTCAGCCTTCGGGGAAGAGGTGCCTATCTTTGGGGTCTGTCTGGGGCACCAATCAATCGGGCAAGTTTATGGAGGTGAGGTCGTGCGTGCGAAGGAGCTGATGCACGGTAAGACTTCTATGATTCATCATGAGGGGAGAAGTGTTTTTAAGGGGCTCTCAAATCCATTTGAGGCCACGCGCTACCACTCTCTTATCGTAAAAAAGGAGAGCCTGCCTGACTGCTTAGAAGTCACTGCATGGACTGAAGATGGCCTCATCATGGGCTTAAAGCATAGGGAGCTGAATGTGCATGGGGTGCAGTTCCATCCAGAGTCTATTTTGACAGATTCAGGGAAGGAGATTTTGAAAAATTTTCTAGAGATGTGAGTGATGGAGGCGTCTGAGTGATGATCGGGGTAAACTTGGCTCCACCGTGCGGGCCTGATGCTCCCTTACCGCAGAGTCGTCGAGTTAAGGAGAGAGAGCTGTCGTTTTTTCAAATGAAGGAGGGACTCATCTGAGGCTTGCTTTACCGATGATTTCGCCGGTGGCAGGGGAAGCGATGTCGAATGTCTCATGCTCTTCGAACTTACGGAGACGATAGCCGAGGGCGACTTCCCCTTTTGCGATGTGAGAGGCTACGGAGGTGATGATGCCAGCTTCTTTCCCCCCGATCATGAGTTTCGCGGTGGTGGGGATGAGAGGTTTATCGAGAGAGAGTTTCACGAGGTGACGATTGGTCTTTCCGGCGCGTTTCATGCGGGAGATGACTTCTTGGCCAGTGTAGCAGCCTTTGGTGTATGAGATGGAGCGTTCTTCGAGGCCAGCTTCTGGAGGGAGCATGCCGGGGTGGATTTCATTAGGCCATTTTGGGAGGCCTTCGAGAATGCGGCGGGTTTCGTTCGGCACGGTGAGGAATGCCTCATCATCCATGCTTTCGTCGAGGAGTTCGACATCGTCAGCGATGAGATATTTATCAAGACGGGCGTAGAGTTCCTCGGCGACTTCGATGGGGCCTTGGACGATGAAGTCGTCTCCCTCACGGTGAATCTGGACGAAGAATTGGAGCTTTCCTTTGGCGTCGAGGAGGCAGGCTTCGATCATGCGGCCATCCTCAGTGAGGCGGACGTCATTACTGACCTGGCCATTGAGGTAGCGCTCAGCATCTGGTCCACGGAGGCGGATACGGCTGCAGGAAATATCGTCCTCATCTTCTAGTTCGAGATCAGTGGTCTGGTGTTGGCGGATGGTGGCGGAGAAGTCCTCTGAGGCGTCGCGCATTTCGGCCTCGAAGAGGCGGGCCCAGGTGAGGTGATTCAGATCTGCGGTGACGCCGGAGGTGTGGGCGAGTTGCATGGCGTATTGGGTATCTTTCGCCATGTTCTCGGCGGAGAAGTGGGGGGAGAAATTGTTTTCTAAAATACTTGGGAGTTTCATTCCCATGGCAGGTGCGTAGCAGCCATTGAGCTTAGCAGCCTCATGCCAGCTGCGCGGGTCTATCCCATGGCGACGCGAGATTTCTACGGCTTCGCCGAGGGCTTGCACGGCAGCTGCGGTGGCGAGATTTGTCGTAATTTTCACGATCGTTGCGGCGGGCGGCTGACCGAGGTAGAGAATCTCACGTGAGGTGATTTGTAGGAGAGTGCGATGTTGTTCCAAGAGATCTGGGTCTCCGGCGGCGTAGTAAACGAGTTCTCCAGTGGCGGCGGCATCTCGTGATCCGGTAAAAGGGCAGTCTAGGAATCCACAGCCGATTTCTTGACACTGGCGGGCGAGCCAGAGGGTGGTGTCAGGGTCAATGGTGGCGTGGTTGATGAAGGTTTTTTTCTCGCTGAGGCTAGGTTTAATTAGGGTGAAAATTTCCCTTACCGCGATATCGTCACGAAGGTAGCAGAGGATGGTCTGAGCTTCTTGTGCGGCGGTACTGAGATCGGTGATCAAATCGGGCCTTTCTTTCAGGCTACGGTTCCAAGTCTTGAGCGGCAGCCCCGTGGCGGCGAGTTGATCGGCACAACGGGAGCCGATGATTCCTAGTCCTAGAAGAAGAGTCATATAAAAATTATTTACGGGCGATTTTGACAAGTTCGGCGGAAACTTCGGTGATGTCTTTGACTTGCTCGGCCGTGGGTTCCACGCCATCGGCAATGACCATGGCATTCCGTAGACCTTGGAGAAGAATACGCATTTTAATAATATGAGGGCGGGTGCTGATACTCTGATCTAAAGAGCCGATTGATTCAGCGTAGTAGTCTGCGATATCTTCGCGAAAGAGAGTGAAGCCCCGCTCTGGGGTGAACTTTTTATTCACGGCGATGGAGGCGGAATCTAGGGCCTGAAGCCAGCCACCGAGTGAGATGAGATGTGAGAGGTCTGGGTCACGCAGACTGGCGAGTTCACGCTCCACATCACGCTGAGTCGCGGCAAGGGCGGACTTAAGTTTAGGGAGGTCTTTAGCCTTAGCATGATCTAGGAGGGAGGCGGCGTGTTTTTTGATCTCTTCTCCTGCACCTAGGGCTTTCGCGTAGCGGGAGATGTGGGAGGCGATTTTAGGGACATCATCAGAATTACCAGTCTGGACGGCAATGAAGCCATCCGCAATGAGGGTGCCGAGCCTCAGTGCGAGGCGGGAGCGATCTAGTGGGAGGCGTTCATGATTCTTAAGATGCTTAGAGTTGTAAAAAAGGGGGGCGATCTTTTCGAGCTCGTTAAAGACCTTTGCGATGGAAGGGACGGTAAACTCGTTTAGGGCTCTTTCACTGCGGAAGTGCTCGTCATCTAGAAGATCTTCAGGAATCGCGGGCTTTTCCTGAGCAGGACTTAGCCCTATGAGGAGACCTAAGAGGAGGAGGGTGTTCGTGTTCATGGGCTGATCTTTCCACAGTAAGGGGAGGGGGGCGATGGAAAATTCCGTGGAGTGGAACTTGACACCTGATGGCTTTTCCCTATTTTCCCGCTCCCGTTAAGCGGGAATCGTCCTATGGCCAATAATAAGTCTGCAGAAAAAAGAGTGCGTCAAATTGAGAAGCGCACAGAGAGGAATCGTGCCACGAAGAGCCGTATTAAGACTCTTCAAAAGAAAGCCCTGTCTGCTGCTGATGAGGGAAAAAATGAAGAGGCGATGAAGGCTTACCAAGAATTTACTTCCGCAGTGGATAAGGCTGCTAAGAAGAATATTTTCCAGAAAAATAAGGCTGCTAACTTGAAGAGCCGGACGAATAAGGCAATTAAGCCTGCCTAATTTTCAAAAATTTCGATAAGGGCCTTGAGGGATTTCCTCAAGGCCCTTATTTTGTGAAGGGATGATCGATACTCAACAGCAAAATCGGCTCGCGAAGGCCCGCGAGATTGCGAATAATCCAGTAGCTTACAAGGTGTGTGAAGGCTGTGAATCGATCGTGACGGCGGAGGTGGTGATTTGTCCAAATTGCCATGGTTATCGCTTCGATGGTGATCCCTCGAGAGTGGTGGATCAGGCCGTCGAGTTAGGCACTCGGGAACAACGCAGCGTGACGGCGGAGGATCTTTCCTAAGTTTCCACTTGAAGAAGTGGGCTGTGTGAAGCGTTTTTTAGTTCAGGTCTAAAAATTCTCGGAGGATTTCAGGAAGGTTAAAATCCCCTTGTAAGAAGAGGTCGTTATGACCGGCATGTGGGAAGGCGAGGAAGGTTTTGTGAAGTGAGGGAGAGAGTCGGAAAAGTTTTTCACCCTGAGAAAAGGGGACGACTTGATCGAGTTCTCCGTGGATGATGAGGAGGGGGCAGTGGATCTGGGGAAGATGTTTGTGATTGGGGAAGCGGTCGCCTGGGAAAAGAGGAATGTGGGTGACTGTGCGGAAGGTGCTGAGAAAGGGGGAGATGAGGATGACTCCTCGGACTTCTTCTTGTGTGGCGAGCCAAGAGGTCGGTCCGGAGCCAACAGAGTGGCCGATGAGGATGATGTTCTGAGGGTCAATCTTGAGCGTTTCTGTAAGGTGTTGGTAAGTTCTGGTGATGGCGCGGTAACATCCTTTTTCACTGGGCTTACCGTGACTTTCTCCGTAGCCGGGATAGTCATAGGCGATGACGCCGAAGCCTTGTTGGTTTAATGAGTCTAGCATGCTTTTTAGATGACTAAGGTTTTGCGCATTACCGTGGGACCAGAGGAGGGTGGGCATGCCAGAAGAGGCGGGACGCGAGTAAATAGCAGTGCGGTCTTTCCCTTCATTTAGGCTGCTGAAGTGGCTACGGTCCTCTGGGTAGGGACTACCGGGCGCTGGAAAGATCAGCCGATCAGCAAAGAAGATCGCGAACAGGCTGAGGAGGAGGTAAATGGCGGCGAGTGAGTAGAAAGGGCGCTTCCAAGACCAAGTGCCAATTAAGATTTTCCGCCAGTTCATTTGTGGATCTTGAACTAGGTGCAAAAAAAAGGCCACAGTGACTGTGGCCTTGTGAGTATTTTTTTGGAAATGTCTCTGTCTATGCTTCGAACAGTTCTTCAATGACTCCGGTGGAGTCGCCAAAGGAGTCTGCCTGAAGCCCATTCCCCTTGAGGATACTGAGCCAGAGATTACAGAGAGGAGTCTTAGGGTCATCCATGACGAGGTTACGCCCATGTTTGAACCCAGCTCCACCACCTGCGATGATAGTGGGGCAGTTTTTCAGGCTGTGGACCGAGCTAAGGTTAGATCCCATGGTGATGGCGATGTTGTCGAAGAGGCTCGATCCGTCAGGCTCCTTAGACGCTTTGAGCTTGTCCATGAAGTTGGCTAGGAGTTG
>CALFVL010000117.1 GCA_937928425.1 uncultured Verrucomicrobiales bacterium | reverse complement strand
GTGTAGCGGTGCACTTTTCACCCCTCACCTGTGCTTCAAAAATTGATCACAGGCCGCGAGGTGAAATTTAAAAAATTCAAAAAATTGACTTTGAAAATGAGTATCAGCAAGGGAGGAGACGATCACCAAAAGAGCACGATTTGGGAAAGTGTTAAGGCGAAGTTGAGCGGGTATATTAGTGACGATGCTTTTGCTAGGTGGTTCAAAAATGCTGAGCTGGTGAATCCGGAGGAGACTCCGGGGGTAGTGGGAGTCCAGTCTGATATGCACCAGATTTGGATCGAGACGAATTATATGGATGAACTGAGGGCTGCATTCGCTGAAGGGGCGGGAATTCACTGTTCTCCTCAGGTGGTGGTGAAGGGGCAGGAATTACCCGTAGAGGAAGGGGAGCCAAAGCAGGCCGCGCGGATGTCACGGGCTGGTGAGCCGGTGAAGGTGGTCACTCCGGAGTCGGCAGGGAAGGGCGCTGCTTTCGAAAGACGTCTAAAGCGTTTAGGAATTAATCCTGAGCTTGATTTTGAGAGTTTCGTGGTGGGTGATAATAGTCAGTTTGCTCATGCGGCGTGTTCGGCGGTGGCGTATGAGGAGGGGCGCAGCTTCAACCCGCTGTTTATTCACGGGAAGGCGGGCTTGGGGAAAACTCACCTGATGTCGGCGGTGGCGCAGCAATTGTTACTGAGCGACCCGAAGGCGAAGATTGTTTTTCTCACCGCAGAGCATTTTGCGAATGAATTCATCGAGGCGGTCCGTAAGGGGAGCTTGGAGACCTTTCGTAAGGCTTACCGCCATGCAGATGTCTTACTGATCGATGATATTCAGTTCGTAGCGGGTAAGGAGCGGACGCAAGATGAGTTTTTCCACACCTTTAATGCACTGCTTAATTCTCAGACTCAGGTCATTTTAACTTGCGACCGACCGGCGCCAGAGATTCAGACTTTAGATCCTCGTTTGGTGAGTCGCTTCGAGAGTGGTCTTACGGTGGAGTTACAGCCTCCGGGTTTTGAAACCCGCGTCGCAATTCTGCGCCGTAAGATGGAGCAGTGGAAGGTGGAGCTGGAGAATAACATCGTGGTTCATATTGCGAATTCGATTAAAAGTAATGTGCGCCGTTTGGAGGGTGCTCTCACGCGGGTGGCAAGCTATAGTTTTTTATCTTCTGAGCCGATGTCAGTGCAGAAGGTGGATGAGCTCTTAGGCGATTTAGTCAGGGATGAGAATACGAATCAGCTTACGATCGAGCAGATTCAGAAGACGGTGGCAGACTATTATGGCATCCACTTGGGTGATATGCGAAGTCGCCGCCGTCCAGCGAGCATCGCATTTCCTAGGCAGGTGGCTATGTATTTATCACGCAAGTTAACTAAGTTCTCTCTCGTGGAAATTGGGGATGCCTTTGGGAAAAGAGATCACGGCACGGTGATTCATGCTTGTAAGAAGGTGAAGGGGGATATTGAGACTGAAGTCGAGGTGAAGGGCGCAGTTGAGAAGCTGGTGGGGCAGCTGGATCGTTGATATTAGTTCCAGAATCCTAAGGAAATACTTGCCAAGCCTTAGCGAGGGGTCCACGCTTTCTTGAGAGCCCAACTGGGCGTGATTTCTATGAAGTTCAGAATCGCAAAAGAGGCCTTTTTAGATGGCTTGCAGCAGGTGCAGCATGTGGTGAGCAGTCGTACCACTTTGCCTATCCTTTCTAACGTGTTGATCGAGGCAGGCGACGAGGGTTTGCGCCTGACGACGACCGATCTGGATGTGGGAGTGAGTGGCCTCACCGAGGCAGAAATTAGTAAGCCTGGAGCGACGACTCTTCCGGTCAAGAGGCTGGTAAACATTATCCGTGAATTACCCTCTGCTGAAATTGAGGTGTCTGTGGATGCCAAGAATGTTGCCTCCATAAAGAGTGGTCCAAGTTTTTTCAAGATCATCGGTCTTCCTGATGGTGAATTTCCCCCACTTGCAGGTTTTGAAGAGGCTAAGGAGTATAAAATTCCTCAGACGATTTTTCGTAATGGTCTTAAGAAGACTTCATACGCCATTTCTACTGATGAGACGCGCTATGTTCTTAATGGAATTTTTGCTTCCTTTAAAGAAGGTAAGCTGACTTTGGTGGCGACTGATGGTCGCCGATTAGCCATGGTGGATCACGAGCTGGAGTTTCCTTCCAGTCATGAAGTCGATTTCATTGTGCCTACTAAAGCGGTGCAAGAGTTACAGCGCCATTTGAGTACCGAGGGAGATTTGATGCTAAAGCTTTCTGATAATCAGATCTGCTTCGAAATCGGGGAGAGCATTATCGTGAGTAAATTGATCGAGGGAAATTATCCAAATTATCGACAAGTCATTCCCGGTGAATCAAAGGAGCGTCTTACGCTAGATCGTGAGAAGCTTCTCGAAACGACTCGCCGTGTCTCATTACTTTCTTCAGAGAAGTCAAATTCAGTCAAATTGACCTTTGGCCATAATTCAGTCGATGTCATGGCAAATAGTCCTGATATTGGGGAGGCGAATGAGTCACTTGAGGTGAAGTATGAGGGGAAGGAATTCTCGATCGCATTTAATCCTGAGTTTTTGATGGCTCCACTCAAGAGCTTAGAAGAAAGTGAGATCCATCTCGACCTGATTGATGAGATGAGCCCCGGGGTGCTCAGGACTGAGGATGCCTTCCTTTATGTGCTCATGCCGATGAGGGTTACCTCATAGAAGATTGGTGTGCTAGATACGCTTAGGGTGATTTTCTTAAGATCCTCCCATCTTGCCAATCACTGCGAGTTTGCTTCGCGGTGTTTTTGGAAAATGGCGAGAGTGCGTTTCCGCTCGTCGCTATGGTCTACGATGGGAAGTGGATAGTCCGCCGCGATCGGCTTTCCATCCACGGGTGGCGTAAGAAAGAGTTTGGGATCGCAGGCTGAGAGTTTGGGGACCCAGCGTTGAATGTAAGTTCCCTTCGGGTCGAAGCGCTGAGTCTGGGACCACGGGTTCTGGATTCGGAAGTAGGGTGCGGCGTCTGCTCCGGTGCCAGCACTCCATTGCCAGCCTCCATTGTTAGAAGCGATTTCACCATCAAGAAGGTGCTGTGCGAAAAATTGTTCACCTAATCTCCAATCTAGATGAAGATCCTTGGTGAGAAACATTGCGACAATCATGCGGACCCGATTGTGCATGTATCCTGTTTCGAGAAGTTCCCTGATTCCAGCATCGATAATTGGGAAGCCGGTTTGCCCCGTTTTCCATGCTTGAAAATGCGCGCCAGGGGTATCCCAAGGGAGTCCGCGCCAATCAGGGTTAAATTCTAGTTTCAGAACATCAGGGAAATGGTGGAGAATGTGAAAGTAGAATTCGCGCCAAGCGAGTTCTTTAAGGTATTTTAAGGAACCACACTTTTGGGCTTCTTGATAAAGTTCGCGAATGGAGAGGGTGCCCCAGCGTAGATCTTGAGAGAGACGACTTGTCCCAAGAATAGAGGGGATGTCGCGAGTGTCTCCGTAATGGTAGATTGTTTCTGATAGGGCCTGCTTCATGCGTAGGCGAGCGGCTTTTTCTCCCCCAGCGCTTACAGTTTTAGATAGAGGTTTTAGGCCCCAAGTTTCTAAAGTAGGAAGAGGGAGGCTGGGAAGAGAGGTGGGGGTTTTAAGTGTCTTAAGCCGCCCGCTTGGTTTTATTTTTTCGAGCGGAAGCCAGCGTTTTGAGTAGGGCGTGTAGACACGGTAGGGGGTGCCATCTTTTTTAAGAATCTCGGTGGGCCCGTGGAGGGCAATATCCTGATGGCTGAAGATCGGAACGGGTGATTCTTTTTTTAGTCTCGCTTCGAGAGCCTTGCCGAAGGGGTCTACGTCCTCATTCAGAAAGATGGCTTCGGCTCCGCTTTCGGTGACGAGTCTGAGGAGTTCGGTTATGGCCTCTCCTTGCCGGATGATCAGTGTACCACCGAGATGGGCGAGATTGGCCGCGAGCGAAGTGAGGCAGTCACAGAGGAATTGTTGACGTTTGGGGCCTGTCCAGAGGTGCTCCTTATTCCAATCGCTTAAGATGTAGAGGGGAATGATTTCTTCTGAGGCGTAACAAGCTTCACGCAGAGAGGTGTTATCAGTGAGACGGAGGTCACGGCGAAACCAGTGGATGGCGCGAGAAAAGCGTTTAGGCATAGGGGAGGGATCAGAGGTCTTTCAGGAGTTGGTTGACCTTATTGATTGTTGTTTTACTGAGCTTTCCGTTGATGCGGCGGGATTTATCAACGATTTTCAGAAGTTTATCTTTTGCTTGTTCCGCAGCATTGAGAGCTAGTTCCGGACTTCCGTAGTGTTTATCCGAGAAATACTTGGTGAAGGTGGTACCCACTCGGCTCACGCAAAGGCGCCATCCTTCGAAGGCAGCTGTTTCATAGGTGAATCGGGTGAGATTTTTACGGGATTTCATGCTGCGGACTGAACTCCGGATAGATAGTCCACTTTTTAGGGATTACATCTCGAAATCGGGCTAAAAAGAAAAAATCTTGAGAGTATTGGGAGAGAAAAGGTTTGCATCAGTGCCCTGAAGCTGGTTTTTTTCGCGCCCGCGAGTATTTGAAATCGCCGTAGGTCCTCTGTGGGCGCTCGATTGGGCGTCCTGCTCGCGAGGGGGAAACCCGGCAACTATTATTACTATGTCAGAAGAAACTACTGAAGTTGAAGAGAAAGATGGTCCAGTTAAGCTGAACCGCTTCGAGCTCCCAAGTCGTCTTGTAAAGGATGAGGATACTGCTACTGAGACCTATGCTCAGTTCACTGCCGAGCCATTTGAACAAGGCTTCGGCCACACCATCGGCAACTCACTGCGCCGCGTGCTCCTCTCCTCCTTGGAAGGTGCGGCAATCACATCTGTACGGATCGCAGGAGTCCAACACGAGTTCGCGACTCTTCCAGGGGTTATTGAAGATGTCACAGACATCGTTCTGAATTTAAAGAAGGTGAAATTCATTGCCCATGATAAAGAACCTCGTGTTCTTAGTCTTAAGGTAGAAAAGTCTGGGGTGGTCACTGCAGGTGACATTCAGGACGACAATATTTATGAGGTGGTCAATAAAGATCAAATCATTTGCACCCTCGATAAGAAGGTGAAATTTGATGCTGAGATCGAGGTTCAGGTGGGACGCGGTTTTAAAACTGGAGACGAGAATAAGCGAGAGGGTGCTCCGATTGGGGTCATTCCGATTGACTCGATTTTCTCACCAGTCTCACGAGTCAAGTACTCGGTGGGTGCGACTCGAGTGGGCCAGATGACTGATTATGATAAAGTGATTCTTGATATCTGGACTGATGGCCGGATCGAGCCTCATGACGCGCTTCTTCAAGCGTCCGCAATTTTACGTCACCATCTCGATGTCTTCGTGAATTATGATGATGACGCTGTCGGCTTCGAGGAGGCTCCTGCGGAGCAGTCAGAAGAGAATGCAGCGCTCAAGAAGCTCCTAAATATGAGCGTCAATGAGATTGAGCTCTCAGTCCGTGCTGCGAATTGCCTGAACAATGCAAACATTACTTCAGTAGGCCAGCTTGCTCTTAAGACCGAGGCAGAGATGCTCAAGTATCGGAACTTTGGTAAGAAATCCCTCAACGAGATTAAGGATAAGCTCCAAGAGTTAGGACTGGGGCTAGGAATGAATCTTGATCCTTCCCTCCTGACTGGTGCTGCGCTCGGTGCTCCAGCTGCTCCTCGTCTTGGCGTGGAAGAAGAGGCTCCTGTCGGACTTGCTGATCTCATCGCCCAAAATCTCGACCAATAAGAAAGTCGTCCATTTAAACCACACTTTAAGAAAGAAATAACCTGATGAGACATCGTCGTAAAACAGTAAGACTCCAGCGTAAAGATGGTCACCGCCGCTCTTTATTAGCGAACCAAGCTTGCGCTCTAATCGAGCATGGCCGTATCCGGACCACCGTAGCGAAGGCTAAGGCTCTCCGCCCTATCGTTGAGAAGCTGATTACCCTGACTAAAAAAGAGGACGGGGTGCATGCTCGCCGGATGGCTTTCCGCTTCCTTCGTCAAGCGAGTAGCGTGAAGCGTCTCTTTGACGTAGTCGCCCCAGAAGTAAGCGATCGCCCGGGCGGCTTTTGCCGGATCACTAAGCTCGGACCCCGCACTAGTGATGCTGCGCCGATGGCTTACATCGAGTGGGTAGATCTCGAGAATCTTGTCGATAATGACACTGGGATCGAAGATACCGTAGAGGAAACTGCTGAGTAAGTTCCTCGGATAAAGAGTTCTCAGACGATCAAACTCTCTTGAGAGTTTGATCGTTTTTTTTGTTCTTTTGGATCTAGATCTGGATCGCAACTGAATCTGAACTTCGGTCTACTTGGAGGGTGGTTTACGGTGCTGTGGAGCTATTGGCTCATTTTTCTTTTGGCTTAGGTCTTGGGGTTTTCAGTTGACCCTTGGGGAGTGTGGGCTTACACGCTGCTTTCTTCCACGTTGAATCAGTCAACCCATGGAAGACTTTTGATTCTCTTACCGCTAGAAAAATACGACCATGGCCTCCACAGAAGAACGCAATAAGAATAGAACTCGCCCTACGAAATCCAACGCAGCGAGAAATAAGCGCCAGAAAGACCACCGGAAGCGCTTGATCGCGCTCGGTCTTGATCAGGCTGTGGTGGAGGCGATGAGCCCTAAGGAGGTTCGCGATAAACTTAAGTATCCAGCGAAGGTGGCTAAAGAGTGCAAGTCTCAGTGAGCTTAGAAATTCTGGGATCAGTTCGATCCCTCTGAAGTATTTTATGAAAGAGCGAGTCTATTCCAGACTCGCTCTTTTTCTTTTCCCAGAGTTCCTTGCTTGGGTTTTCTGATTACTGTCCTGACTTGAGGAATTCCCTTTTAGGATTATTTCTTCGCGCTGATTTTCTTCATAAAGGAGCGCATTTTAGAGATGATGAAGGTTCCTTCCTCTTCGAGTGGGAAGTGGCCTGTGTCGAGAATATGGTAGTCTAGTTTTTTCAAGTCCTTCCTATAAGCGGCTGCTCCAGACTCAGGAAAGAAGGCATCGTGCTTACCCCAGACGATGAGCGCCGGCGGTTGGTGGTCTCGCAGGTATTTTTGCCATTGTGGGTAGAGTTTGACGTTATTTTGGTAGTCGTAAAAGAGTTGGAGTTGGATTTCTTTCTGTCCTGCACGAGTGATACGTTGGGTGTCGATGATCCAGTTATCTGGATTGATTTTCTCGGGCTTTTTTGTCCCGTGAGTGTACTGCCACTTCATGCCTTCTAGACTAAAGACTTGAGCCGCAATCTTCTCGCCTAGGGCAGTTTCTTTGGTCTTCCAATAGTCAAAGATGGGTCCCCATCCTTTTTCACTGAGCCCCTCTTCATAGGCATTTCCGTTCATGATGATGAGGCCATTGACACGCTCGGGATGTGCGGTGGCTATGCGAAAGCCAATCGGGGCTCCGTAGTCATGGATCATGAGGGTGTAATTGCTGATATTCTTCTGTTCTAGGAAGTCACCCATGACCGCGGCCAGATGATCGAAGGTGTAGTTAAACTCGCTTGGTGAAGGGACGCTACTCATGCCGAATCCAGGGTAGTCGGGGGCGATGAGGTGGTAGTCATCTTGCAAGCCATCTAAGACTTTCCGATACATTTGTGAGGAGGTTGGAAAGCCATGTAAGAGGACTAAAGTTGTCCTAGCAGGATCTCCTGCTTCACGGTAGAAGATGTCTAAATCACCTACTTTTTCAGTGGCGTAGCGGACTTCATTTTCGGCCAGTGCTACGCTCAGCAGGAGAGGAGAGAGGCTGAGAATTCCTGCAATTTTTACGAGGGGTTTTATTTTCTTAGTTATTTTAGTTTTCATGAAGGTTGTTTGCACATGCAGTTAAGCGAGTAAGAAGGAAAGGTGATTAGGGATGAAGATTTAGCTGGAGAGAGATTCCCGTGCTGAGCTGAGATTCTCTACGAGCTGCGCGAAGCGGCGTTCACCGAGGGAGTCGGCCATTTTTTGGCGAAGGTTCTCCATGGTTTTTTTGATTTTCCGGTATTCTCGCAGACCTTCTTTAGTCACTGAGACCTCTGAGCCGCGCCCGCAGCCTTCTTTTATGACGAGTTTTTTGTGGATGAGGGAGTCAATGAGGCGGTTGATGGTGGAGGCGTCTAGGTCGAGGAGTTCACTGTAGTCTTTTTGTTGCGCGCCACTGTTCTGGACCATGGCGAAGAGGAGGTAGCCATGTGATGGCGAGAGATCGAGCTTAGCGAACTCGGAACGCCATGTCTCGGTCACTGAACGGGTGATGGAGGAGAGGTTAAAATAAAGGCAGCCTTCAAACATGATAGGTAACATCTTAAGAGGTTTGCTTGTGCACGCAAGTTTTTGTGGGCGAAGAATGCTCGCTTGTGTATTGAGGTGGGAGAGGGGCCTTAGGGGACTTTTTTAGAGTTCTTGATTAAGGTGTGGTCCGTATGGGCAGTCCATGAAGTAGACCCAAGATCCGTCAGCTTTACGCTTAGCGATCTCGGTAGATTTTCCGCTGGCAATGGTGCTTCCATCAGGGCCTTTGATCACCCAGTTCGCGCTGAGAAGAGCGGTGTCGCCGTGAATGAGTTCTCCGGTGACTTCGCTGTGGAGATCGGGACGGAATTCCACAAAAGGTTCAAAGGCCTTACGGACTTCGTCTAGACCAGTTACTGCCTGCGCTCCTTCTGGAAAGACGAGTACGCAGTCGGGATGGAACATGGTTAAAATTCCTTCGAGGTCACCATTTTTCAGATAGTGACCGACACAAGTTGCGATATCACGAGGGCGGTTGGCTTTCATTTTATTTTATTGGGTTAAAAAGTTGTGAGTGGTTTCGGCGCTGAGGTCAAAGTCCGCTGGCTGGACATCTGGTGGGCGGTTATCCATGTCAAAGGCGAGAAGCCAGTCACCATTTTCGTTCTTTCGGTAAACTAGGGCAACTCGGCCCGTTTCTGCGGGGTGGTCACTATTGTCTGGTTGAAAGAGGAAGCGACCCACGAAGAGGGCCATGTCGCCAGTGACGGTAATTTGTTCTTCTTTTACGATGGCTGTGGCTTCGAGGTGTTTCCACATTTCTTGGTACCATGGGCGGATTTCAGAAATACCACGCATTAAGGGTGACGCACCATTTGCGTATACGATTTCAGGGTGAAATAGGTCGAAGAAGGTGCTCTCGTCTTTTGTATTAAACCGGAGAAGCCATGCTTTTACGGCCTTGCGGATTTCATTTTCAGGAGTGTTTGTCATGAGGGGTGGTTTTGAGCCTAGGCGCCTAGCCTTAGGCTAGAAAGGCGGAATTCTCTTAGTCGCTGCTGATGCGGACTTGAAAGAAGTTCCTGTCTTCAGAAAGACTGGGGTGATCTTGTGGAATGGAGAAGTTCCCGGCTTGGAAGGGGATGTCTCTCACTCTAACCCAGGCCTGAAGGTCTGATGAGGTGAAGAGGAGAAGGGGGGCGGCGGTGGGAGCAAGCGAAATTTCGAGTCCAGAGTCGCTCAGCTGGCTTGCAGTTACGATGGGGGCTGGAAATCGGGGAAGGTTCGCAACGCGGACGGGACGCCCGGCGAAATCATCCTGAAAACCCTGTGAGATGGGATGGATGGTGATTTGGAAATTTGCAGGAGATTCTAGGAAGACATCTTCTCCGAGGCTGGGGGCATTACCATGGAAGAAAATTTCATTCAGGCTGAGGAGTTGAGAGAAGGCGAGAGCGGGGAGGTGAGTGACATCAGCTGGGATGTTAATGCGGGTGAGTGAGTCGCAGCGGTGGAAGGCTTGTTCACCAATTGTGCGGATGAATGGAGGGAGGACGAGTGTGCGGAGGTTCTGACAGCGGTAGAAGGCGCGATCTCCTATGATTTCAAGATTCGGAGAGAGGAGAATTTCTCGTAGGTTTAGGGCAAATGCGAAGGCGCTTTCACCAAGTTCGATAACAGTATCTGGAACTTGGAAGCTGGGTCCGGCGGTCCCGGCAGGGACTGTGAGAAGAGTGCTGAGGTCTTTATTATAGAGTGCATTTTCTACGATGCTGAAGGTGGGGTTGTCTGGAGTTAGGGTGAGGGTGTCCAGTGAGGTGCAGTTCTGGAATGCGTTTGGGGCGAGCTGACTGAGAGAGGCCGGTAAGTTTGCTCTTTCGAGGCGAAGGCAGTCTTGAAATGCGAGAGCAGCGATCTGGGTGATTTGGTCTGGCAGGGTGATGACGGAGAGGTTACGGCAGTTTTGAAACGCTCCTTCAGGGATTACGCTTATTTGATCGCCTAGGGTGACGCTCTGAAGATTCGGACAGTTGGAGAAGGCGAAGGGGGCCAGTAGAGTGGGGCTATTTTCAAAAGAGGCGGATAGGATGCTACTGTTGAAGAAGGCTCTCGGACCGATGCTGGTGAGACTCGGAGGGAAGGTGAAATTATTGAGCTGGCGGCAGTTGACGAAGGCGGTCTCACCAATCGACTCGAGAGTGGAGGGAAGGGTGGGGATTTGGAGAACGGTGCAGTTCTGGAATGAGGAGTCACCAATGCTGGTAAGATTTGGGGGAAAGGTGATGGATTGGAGAGCAGAGCAGCGAGCGAAGGTGAAAGGGGCGATGCTGGTGAGCATGGCGGGGAGGTTTATCTGGCTGAGACTGGTGCAACCGGCGAAGGCTGAATCGCTGATGCTGGTGATCGCGTCACTTAGGATGATGGATTCGAGGCTTACGCAGGTCTCGAAGGCTGAGTCTCCGATGCTGCTAATCTGTGAGCTCAAGGTGAGTTCTCGCAGGAGGACACATTGGAAAAAGAGTCGTGTAGGGATTTCTCGGAGGCCAGCGCCGAGTTCGACGGACCTGAGTGAGCGGCAGGTGTCGAAGGCAGAAGGGCCGATGCTGGTTAGGGAATCTGGGAGAGCGATCGAGGCAAGGAGGGGGCAATTTTGAAAAGCGGAGCTGCCAATGCTGCTAAGGTTCGGCCCAAAGGAAACTTCACGGAGGCGGCTGCAGGATAGGAAGGCCTCGGAGCTAAGTGTGGTTAGAGAAGTGGGGAGATTGACTTCGCTAAGGCGAGTGAAGGCGAAGGCCCGTTCTCCGATGCTGCTGAGTTCGTCATTTAAGGTCAGGCGGAGGAGTCCTAAATTTCCTTCAAAAGCTCCCCCTGCGATTCTGGTGACACCGTCAGGAATGGTGAAATCAGGGGTGTTATCGGCTACAGGATAGGCGATGAGGGTGGTGAGGTCTTCGGTGTAGATACTACCATTAAGGGTCTCGAAGTTAGGGTTCGAGCCGCTGACACGGTGTTCACTGATATTACGGGTCCCTACGAGGGCACTGGCTGCAAGTTCAGTCACCGAGGAGGGAATGGTGAGGCTGGTGATGGTGGTTCCCCAGAAGGCTTCTCTGCCGATCGAGAGGAGTCCTCTGGGTAGGCGGATCGAGCTGAGATTTTGGCAGTCCCGGAAGGCATCTGCAGCGATGGTGGTGACTGGTAGACCCTGAATGGAGGAGGGGATCTCGAGTGAGCCAGAAGCGAGGGGGTCACAGTCCGTGATGACTACGTGATCGGCGTTAAGTTGAAAGGTGATGTCTGCGAGAGAGGCCGCTTGGAGGGAGGAAAGTGAGCCAAGTTGGAAGCCCGACAGAACGAGAGATAGGGCGAGTTGGCGAAGGTGGAGAAGGGTTTTCATGGGCTGAGTCGAGATAGGGTCCAGACCCCATCATTTAGAGTATAGCACAAACGGTCGTGAAGGCGACCTTGGCGACCTTGCCAAAATTCAATATAGCTTGGAGAAAGCTCATAACCGCCCCAAAAAACGGGGCACGGAACCTCATTTTCTGAAGAAAAGCGAGCTTCTAGCTCCGTTTGACGACTTTCTAGAATGTTACGATCTGGGACTTCCTCAGATTGATTTTTAGAAACCCAAGCGCCGATTTGGGAATGGTAGGGTCGGGTTTTGAAGTAGTTTTCTGAGACTTCACGGGAGGTTTTTTTGACATTCCCCCGGATGTTGATTTGCCGTTCGAGAGTCCGCCAGTGGAAGGTGAGAGCAGCCTGGGGGTTTTGTGAGAGGTCTTGTGCTTTTTTTGAGTGGTAGTTCGTAAAAAATTGCAGGCTTTGATCTGAAATCCCTTTAAGTAGCACTGTCCGTGAACTAATCACCCCGTCTTGGTCTGAGGTGGCTAAGTTCATCGCATTAGAGTCTGGAATGTTCTGGGCCCGTGCGGTCTGGAGCCACTCATCAAGTTTAGGGAAAGGAGATGAGGGCATCTCCTCGCTAGAGATGCCTCCTTTTATGTAATTCTCGCGGAGGCTGTGGAGATCAGATGAGTTCATGGCTTAGGCTGATCCTGCTCATCGTTTATTTCTAGAGAGACGTAATCGTCGCCCTCTCGCTGTAGTCGGATGGCGTTAATCGAGAAGACCGCGATGAGACCTAGAAAAGCAAAGCTGAGTTCTAGAAACACTGGGGTGAACATAAAGCCAGTGATTTTCCGGAAGATCTCTCCGGCCAGTCCTGGGAGGCGACCACCAAGGCCGATGCTGATAATAATGGCGGAAACTCCGAGGATGGGAATGACTCCAGTAAGGATCAGCTTATGACGCTGTTTCATTTCTGGATCATGGCAAAAAGCATGAATGCTGGCAATGGGAGCTTTTCACTGATTAAGACAGTCTTGCCATACTGTCATGAATAACTAGCTAAGGAGTTCTAAGAGGTCGCCAATTTTGTGCGGACCTTCTAAATCGTGATTGAGCCTCTTTTTTCGATTGATGGTGTAGTTGTTCCTCCGTCCGTTTTTACGTACTTTTAGGATCTGGTCGTCGATGAGCTCTGCGAGGATGCGTTGGACTGCCCGCTGGGTGATGCCGATTTGATCAGATAGGTCTCTAATCCGTAATGAGGGATCGCGCGCAAGGCATAGGAGAATGCGGAAGTGATTCGTAAGAAACGACCATTGTGTAGAGGTTACGATGTTTGATGTAGCACTCATAATAGCTTTTTCCGGTATTTTGTGACGCGTATTTGACGTCATCAAACAGGTGAAGAAAAAGAGGCCCCGTTTCAGGAGAAGCCTCTGAATTCCCAGTGATGATTTAGTTGAGAAGGGTGACTTTACCAGTCTGGAGGGAGTAGATTCCGCCTACAATTTTAAGTTTCCCTTCCTTTTCTAAATTGGCCAAGACCTCGCTTCGTTCACGGATGTTGGAGACCGTAATGGCGACGTTTTCCTCGGTGACCTTTGCTATGAATTCCTTATTTTTGGCATTCCGTTCTCCCTCGTATCCTTCGACCGCAGAGATTGCGGGATTAATCTGTTCAAGGAGAGTGGTGAGGTTCCCGAGTTTTACCGAGTCAGCAGCTCCTTTTACCGCTCCACAAGCCTCGTGACCGAGAACCATGATGACTTTGACACCTGCGACTGCTGCCGCAAATTCCATGGATCCAAGTTGCTCAGGAGTTTCAATGTTCCCGGCGACCCGCCCTACGAAAATATCTCCAATTCCCTGATTAAAGACCTGCTCTACGGGGACCCGAGAGTCTACGCAAGAGAGGATGTAAGCTTTAGGATACTGGCCAGCTTTCGCAGCCTCTCGTCTAGCTTCGATATTAGGGCCATCAACTTGCCCTGAGACATACTTCACGTTGCCATTCGTGAGGTCTTCGAGAATGGCTTCTGGACTGAGTGCTTTCTGAGCTTCAGCGTCCGGTTGGAGCTCGGTATTAGCGTTAGAGGACTCCGTCTTATCGCCTGAGCAGGCAGTGATGATCGCAGCGATTGCAAGGCCGGTGATGGCTAAGGATAGGGTTTTCATATTTTTTTAATCTAAGATTTGAGATTTTTTCAGTAGTTCTCCAATTCGGCTAAAAAATCGGATCTAAAAGTCGGTGGAAATTAAGGCGTGATTCTGATCATGCAAATTTTTCCTAAGTAATTTTTTAGGAATGATTTTTAGGATTCGCTGCCTCTTGGCTCGCTCGAATTACGGGGAGCTATGGGGTTTTTAGGGTTTCCGAGAAGAGCGCTGCTTTCTCGCTGGGTAAAAAATATCACAAATCCACGGAATAAGATCTCTTAGGGAAGCTCATAGTGTGCACAGACGAGCGGCACTTTTCTTAACAGGGGGCTTATTCAAGAAAGAGCGTAAGTAGATCTTATCACCTACGTTACTTAATCCAAAATACATGAATTAATTTGCATGCATTTTAAGTCCTTAAAAAAGTGTCTCACCTGCCTAAAACCTAAATCCCAATAATAAAACAATGTCCCAGACTGATACTGATAGCAGCGTCCGCCTCTACATGCGGGAAATTATGAAGACTGAACTCCTGACTCCAGAAAAGGAGGCTGAATTGGCAGCCCGGATTAAGAAGGGAGACGGGAAGGCTCGTGAACTAATGATTAAGGCGAATTTGCGCCTTGTGGTGAAACTTGCTCGTGATTACTCCAGCTTTGGAGTCCCTTTAGTGGATTTAATTTCTGAAGGTAATATCGGGTTAATGAAGGCCGTCGAAAAATTCGATCCTGAGAAGGGTGGAAAACTGAGCACCTATGCTGGGTGGTGGATCAAGCAGTCGATCAAACGTGCTTTGGCGAACCAAGGGAAGACCATTCGCCTCCCGATTCACTTGGTTGATAAGCTCGCAAGAGTGCGGCGTATCACCAGTCTCTTAACTGAAGAAATGGGTGAGGAACCTAGTGATCAGACTCTCTCAGAGGTTTTAGGAATCCCTGAACACAAGCTCACTTTGTTAAGGCAAGTTGCCCAGCGTCCAGCCTCTTTAGATGCTCCAGTTAGTGAAGACTCAGCAGCGACTTATGCCGATGTTGTGCGGGATGAAAATACCCTAAGTCCGCTCGACCAGCTTCAGAATAAAAATCACCTTTCCGAGCTAGATGATATGCTTGGAGTCTTAGATGAGCGGGAGAGCTCGATCATTGATTCCCGCTTTGGCCTAAATGGGCGGAAAGTTATGACGCTTGAAGAGATTAGCCATAGCTTTGGAGTGAGTCGCGAGCGGATTAGACAGGTGCAAAATGCGGCGATTGCTAAGATGCGTAAGGTTTTAGCCAATAAAGAGAAACCTCCAAAACCCCGATTGGAGAGGTCTTTAGCGGCAGGGTGATAGTTAAAAAAACAGGTCAAGGGTTGAAATCAATTAGACCTTGTGGGAGAAACAGAAGTGAGTAATCCATTTCGCGAGGATTTAGTGTCTCGAAATTTAGCTGAGACATGTAGTGTTGTAATTTTTGGGGCAACTGGTGACTTAACCCACCGTAAGTTGATCCCTGCATTGTATAATCTTGCGGTAGATGGTGAGCTGCCAGCTGGGGTGAAAATCTTGGGTTTTGCGCGGCGTGATTGGACTGATGAGGGGTTCCGTGAGGGCTTGGAAAAATTAAATCGCGAGGTTTCGAGAACAGGCCATGATGAAGAGATTTGGGAGAGTTTGGCGGCAAATGTGCAGTTTCACCAAAGTGAGTTTCAAGATGAAGAGGGGTATCGGCGCCTAGCCGAGCGGCTGGATGAAATAGACCGAGAGCGTGGCGGTAAGGGAAATCGCCTCTTTTACATCGCAAGTGCCCCAGCCTTCTTTGACGATATTCTGCTGAACTTGAAAAAAGCAGGCCTGAGTCAGGAGCGCCCAGACTGTGAGGGCTGCTGGTCCCGAGTGATTGTGGAAAAACCCTTCGGGACGACATTGGCCACCGCTCAGCATTTGAATGAGGTGGTCAATGGAACCTTTCAGGAGAAAGACACCTATCGGATAGACCACTATTTGGGGAAAGAAACGGCACAAAATATCATGGTGCTGCGTTTCGCGAATGCCATTTTTGAGCCGATGTGGAATAAGGAACATATTGATCATGTCCAGATCACATGTGCCGAGCATCTTGGGATGGAAGGGGGGCGAGGAGGCTACTATGATAAAGCAGGTGCTCTGAGAGATATGGTGCAGAATCACCTCCTCCAGTTACTTAGTCTTGTGGCGATGGAACCTCCTACGGACTTAACTGCTGATGGCGTCCGGGATGAGAAAGTTAAGGTGATCCGCTCGCTCCGCCAGTGGGATACTCCTGAGTTGGTGGCCGAGAATGTGGTGCGGGGGCAGTATCTTAAGGGGAATGTGAATGGGGAAGAGGTCCCAGGTTACCGTGAAGAAGACCGAGTGGATCCAGATTCTGAGACCGAGTCTTATGTCGCACTTCGCTGTATGATTGATACTTGGCGCTGGAGTGGGGTGCCCTTCTATGTGCGTATGGGTAAGAGGCTCCCTAAGAAGGCGACTGAAATTTCGATCCATTTTAAAGAGACACCAAGTGTCCTGTTTAATGCTACCCCCGGAGGAGTTCCAGCAGGTAATGTCCTAGTGATTCGGATTCAGCCGGACGAGGGGATTTCTCTCATGATGAACTCGAAGCTTCCCGGGACGACCTTAAGAATGGAGCCCGTGAAGATGGACTTCAGGTATGCGAGTAGCTTTGGGAAAAGTAGCCCAGAGGCTTACGAGAGGCTTCTACTCGATGCCATGGCTGGAGATGCCACCCTATTTGCACGGCGTGATGAAGTCGAGGAGGCGTGGCGTTTCATTGATAAAATCCACCATGCATGGGCTGAAGAAGGAAAAGGCATTCCGATTGCAGAATTCCCAGCGGGATCTTGGGGCCCACGTGAGGCAGAAGAAATGCTGGCAAGGGATGGGCGCACCTGGAGGAGACTTTAAGATGAGTAAGGTGACTTATACTGAGAGAGAAAACTTAGGTGTCCCCGTGGAGGTGGGGGCGATCGATCGTGAGCTGCGTAAACTCTGGGAAGCTGATGACGCTAGCACGAATGCTTCGCTGATGAACTTCCTCGTTTATACTGAGGATCCAGAAGGCCTGCAAAAGAACTCTGAAATGATCCAGAGCCTAACCCAAGAGCATGCTTGCCGGGCGGTTCTTATCGCGATGAATCGGAAGGCGAGTGAGGCGAGTGTGAAGGCCTGGATCACCGCACACTGTCACTTAGCACATGGGAAGAAGTCTATCTGTTCGGAGCAAGTCGCTTTTCTACTCCAAGGGAAATCTTTAGGGAGGCTGCGTAATACCGTGTTCGCTCACCTAAACAGCGATCTACCGCTGGTCTTCTGGTGGCAGGGTGAGTTTTCTGAGCTTTTTGAAGAGGGGCTCTATCGTCTTCTGAATCGACTGATCTTTGATAGTTCTACTTGGCGTGATCCGCTAGTGGGCTTCCATCGCTTGGCCGAGGCGCGTGAAGATACTCAGGGGCGTATGGTGACTCAGGATCTATCTTGGACGAGGAACTATTTCTATCGGCTTGCGATAGCGAGGCTCTTTGATGATCCCATCGCACAGCAGAATTTTTCGAAAATTAATAAGGTCTTTATTAAGGCGCATCCCAGCCAGCGTATGGCAGCGCTGCAATTAGCGGCGTGGGTTATCGAGCGCTCAGGTTGGAAACTGTGCTCTCTTCAGGAAGGGATCTGGCTTATTGAGTCGCGTGAGGGGAATGAAATCAGCCTAGAATTCGACTGGTGTGATGAGGCTGCCCCTATAGCTGAACTCGTGATTTCTGCACCGGACTGCCGAGTGGCAGTGTCGAGAGAAAAGGGCAACTCGCATATTTGTCAGGCGATTTGCACCG
Source organism: uncultured Verrucomicrobiales bacterium (assembly GCA_937928425.1). Classification (GTDB taxonomy): domain Bacteria; phylum Verrucomicrobiota; class Verrucomicrobiia; order Verrucomicrobiales; family Akkermansiaceae; genus SW10. The sequence goes on along the minus strand of CALFVL010000117.1, from coordinate 13,857 downwards.
AGGGGCACTGTGTGGATTTCAGTGGTCCGGCCGATTCTGATGATCCGGAAGGTTTGGTAGCCAGCCAGCTCTCCCGAGGGGGAAAAAATTCTCTTTTCATGGAGGTCTTTCCCCAGTTTATGAAGCTTTTAGAGGAAGATTGTTAAAAAGTGCCTCATTGGAAGAGATTTTCTATTGCCAAGACCGCTTCCGAACCTTATCACCCGCGCGCGGCTTATGCTGTATGGCTCATTAGCTCAGTTGGTAGAGCAGGGGATTGAAAATCCCTGTGTCCCTGGTTCGATTCCGGGATGAGCCACCACTTCTTTCTTTCCTTTCCCTTGCCCCGGCTTGTTTAATCAAATAAACACTCGGGGCTTTTTCGTGCCTCATAGGGGCTGCTAGACCCTGATCCTTTTTCTTAGAAGTATCCAGTAAGCAGAGAGTGGTCGGACTTGGCTCTTCCTCTTAAGCTTACCTTATTAAGTTGAGCAACAGGAGGTACGAAGCATCAGTAGTGAGGCCTCGAATTTTCTTAGCACAAGTAATCTCCTGATCGGAGAACTAGACGAGGCGAGAACTAGAGAACCGAACTTTATTCTCCGCTTTTAATCGGTGGGACTGGTCCCGCTGGCTTGAGGGAATCAGGAAGGGGGAAAAAGTTAGGGCGATCATTTGGAGTCACTTTTGTCTGAACTTTAGGAACCTTGGGCGTGATCGGGAGGCTAGGGATGGGGGGAAGATTGGCAATATCGGGTGGGAGGGAGGCACTGTCATCTAATTCATCAATGATATTACTGCCGCCGGGACCGATAGAAGGAAGAATCCCGAATGAGGTGAGCTGGCCTCCCACTTCTAGGTCACTAGGGTCAAAGTCTTTTGGCACGAGTGCCTTTTCTTTCTTAGGAGGCTGCTTTTTAGGGCTGCTTTTTTTCTTAGTCTTAGAGGCTAGGAGCTTTGGTTTCGTAGCTTCTGCCTTGGAGGCTGGGACTTGCTTTTTAACCTCGACCACCGGAGGAGTCTTTTTAAGGAAAGAGGGCACCTTGAAGCGGCTCTTGTCTATTTTAGCTAAGGATGCTTTTACGGGGGCGCTGGCTCTATTCACAGCGTCTTGCACTGGGGCACAAGAGTTGAGGGCAACAATTAGAAGGGGAATGAGAAAGAAACGCTTCATAAGAATCCTAAGGGATGAGCTTACCTGCTTAGAGTGATTTTCGAGGATCTTTGTTCAAAGAACAACCGTATTTTTTTCATTTCGTTTTTCTAAGAGGTCTTCGCTCTAGACATTGGTATTTTAGCAGCTTGATTAGCGAGGTATGTCAGAAGTTTATGAAAGCGATCGCTACGTTAGCGAATACCTCCTTTTTCACTACGGAAATGCAGCGGAGATTTTGGGGTGGGAGAATGGTCCGGTAGAAGCCCTTGACTTTCCAGTTAGGACGGTGGGGCATTTTTCAGAAGGACAAGTGGAGAGATCGCTGGATGTGGGCTGTGCCGTGGGGAGGTCTAGTTTAGAGATGAGTAGGGCGAGTGATGAGGTGGTGGGAATCGATTTTTCTCAGGCTTTTATCGAAGCAGCTGAGAAGATGCTAGATGGAGGTGTTCTCAGCTGTGAGCGACTTGAGGAAGCTAAGGTGAAGAGCATGGTCGAGGTGTCTGCGCCACGTGGGCTAGAGATGGGCCGAGTGAGTTATGAGGTAGGAGATGCGATGAATTTGAGGGATGATCTGGGGACGTTTGATCGGGTGCATGCTGCGAATTTAATTTGCCGTTTGCCGGAGCCTCGGAAATTTTTGGCGAGGCTTCCGAGCTTGGTGAAGGTGGGTGGTGAGCTGGTGTTGGCGACTCCATGCACTTGGTTGGAGGAATTTACGAGAGAGGAGCACTGGCCCGAGGGGCGGACGCGGGATTGGCTTGAAAAAGAATTGGCTGGGAGTTTTAAGCTCGTTGATGTGGCTGATGAGCCTTTTTTGATCCGGGAGACGGCTCGTAAATTCCAGTGGACGGTGTCTCTGGTGACAAGGTGGACCCGTATTTAAAGTGAGGTTTTTTTAGCTTCACACTTATCCCGTCTAATTACAGTGGAGGCTTAGGAGAGATGGCTTTTATCTTCTAAGGGGGTTTCTTGGGATCTGGGGGCGGCTGATCGGACCGGAAGGCACTTGCGTGGCCTTCTTTTCGCTGGGGATGATGGTGATTTGTTTCAGGATTTTTTCGGTGCGCCTGAAGTCATCTTCCATGAGCTTTGCTTGCCTTGTCTCAGGGAATTTACGGGAGAGTTGCTGGTAGCTTGCGTTGACTTGTCTCAGCACGCTGGCACTCCGTTTGGTGATTTCGTGGTGATGGAGGCGGCGGTGCTCTTTATAGAGAAAGGCTTCACTGGCGATGCTCGGAGTGGCTTCGAGAGCAGTGAGAGAGTTTTGAAAATTGCTCTGCCAGGAAGGTGAGGTGAGTTTAAAGTAGGGCATGGCCTTGATTTCACGGAGGCGGTCCCACTGTGCGAGAGGGGCAAGTGAGTCTGCTTCGCCTAGGGCGTGGGCGAGCTCTTTTTCGGCGGTGGTGATGAGGTCTTTTTCTGGAACGAGCCGTAGTTTGAGCCACTGGCGCATGGAGTCGGTACCACTTCTGGGGTAGGCGTGAGCGAGATCTGGCCACACTTCTATGCTGAGATCCCCGCCAAGTTTGCGGTGGTGCAGGTAGGCCTTTAACGCGAAAATGTAGTTAGGATCCTTGCGTCCGGTGGCAATGTGGACCGGCTTAGGAAAAGTGTACTTAGCAAGGGGCTTAGGTGCGGTGTGGGCATGCCCAGCACCGATGATGATGCCGCCACTGAGAGTAGGCTCTGACTGGAGCATGAGATCGGTAAACCACCCACCTAGAGAGAAGCCAGCGAGATAGATGTTTTTAGGATCAGCGTGGTATTGTGAAATGACATGCTGGCGAACTTCATGGTAGGCTTTTCGTTCCGCGTTTAGGTGCTGTGGAGAGAGGGTGAATGTTTTCCCCTGAGTGTAGGTCATGCCTACGATGATCCAGTCATCTGTGCCCGCTTGGTTGCGCATGAGCTCAGTGCTAGGGCTGCCGCCAGCTCCGTGGTAGAAAAAGAGGGCAGGGTGTTTCTTGGTGGGGTTAAAATTTTCTGGTAAGGAGATTTTAATCGGGGAGGGGAGGCTCTGCGGCTCTATGGTGATTTCTTTTGCGCTGAGTTTTAGAATAGGGAAGAGAATGAGGAGGCGGAGGAGGTGAGTCATTGGTTTAAAATTGGGTTTAGGAATTCGGCGCAGCGGGTTTCTGACCAATATTCTTGGCCATAACTGACGAAGCCAACATGCCCTCCGTAGTCTGGTGTCTCAAGGGAAAGATGGTGGTTTTTTTTGGCAATCTCTCTGGGAAAGCAAGCCTCTGGGAGGAAGGGGTCATTCAGTGCCTGAATCATGAGAGTGGGAATGGTGATGGCGTGGAGGTGGGGTTTAGAGCTGGCGCGGGTCCAGTAATCGCGAGCATGAGCGAAGCCGTTCAGTGGGGCGGTGAAGCGGTCATCGAACTCGGCAAAGGTGCTGATTTTTTCTAGCCCTCTGAGGTCGATTTGTTCGGGAAACTGGATTTTCTTTTGGGTGATTTTTTCTTTAAGACCGTTCATAAAGCGGGCCATGTAGATTTTATTGCTCCATTCTCCAAGCCGGAGGGAGCTAGAGGTGAGATCGCAAGGAGTGGAGAAGGCGACAGCGGCTTTGATCTCTGGGTAAATTCTAGTAGCTCGCTCGCCGAGGTACTTTAGGACGATGTTCCCACCGAGGCTAAATCCGATGAGGGTAATGCTTTGGTAACCTTGTGCGATGGTGTGGTCCACTACGTGGCCGAGGTCTTCACTGACTCCTGAGTGGTAAGAGCGGAGCAGGCGATTGGGCTCACCAGAGCAGCCCCTGCAATTCCAAGCGAGGGTGTCCCAGCCACGTCTTTGTAGCGCGAGCGACATTCCACGGATGTATTTGGCAGAGGACTCTCCTTCCAAGCCGTGACCGATGATCGCGAGGTGTTCATGCCGGCGAGGTGACCAATCAAGGTCCAAGAAGTCACCATCTGAGAGCTCGAGGCGTTCGCGGGTGGTGGGTGGGGTGGCGACGCGGCGAAAGAGGGTGGGGTAGATGGTGCTACGATGTCCTCCTCTCAGTCCAAAGGGTGCACGGTAGTTGGAATGAATGAGGGGCATTTTTCTGTAATCAACTGGCTTGTCCCAAGTGTGTTCTTAGCGCAGTCTCTCGGCCAAGTTTCTTATGTCTTTACCTATTCTTTATATCAAGCCGAGCTGCCCTTGGTGCGTCGAAGTTGTCGATTATCTTGCTGAGAAGGAGATTGAGGTGAGAGAGGTGATTGTGTCAGGGAATCAGGAAGCGATGCAGGAGCTGATCGATTTCTCCGGACAGTCGAAGGCCCCTACGATGAACTGGCATGGTGAAGTCCTTGCAGACTTTGGAGTCGATGAATTGATTCCGTTCTTGAAGAGGAAAGAGATTATTTGATCTGTGTGGATTGAGGGAAAGTTCCTGAGTTCTTTAAGAAAAACGAAGGGGCCACCGCCATCACGGTTTTTTTAAGATTGGGCTATCTTATTCTAGGTGAACTGACTGAGGAAGCGGGTGTCGTTATCAATGAGGAGGCGGATGTCCTTGATGCCATATTGAATCATGGCGAGGCGGTCTAGGCCCATCCCGAAGGCGTAGCCGGTGAGTTTAGCGGGGTCGAAGGCTTGATCACCACGGGAGTCATTGATGGCGGTGAATACGGCAGGGTCTACCATGCCACAGCCGGCGACTTCGATCCATTTCGGCTCTTCGCCTTTTACTTGGAGTTTTACGTCGATCTCGAAGGATGGCTCAGTAAAGGGGAAGAAGTGGGGACGGAAGCGGACTTCTGTTTTGTCCCCAAACATGGCACGGTAGAAAAATTCGAGAGTCCCTTTGAGGTCTGAGAGGCGGACGTCTGAGTCTACGTAGAGGCCCTCAAGCTGGTTAAAAACGGAGAGGTGGGTGGCATCAATCTCGTCGCGACGGTAAGCAGAACCGGGTGCGATGATTTTGATAGGAGGGGCCTGTTTCTCCATCGTCCGGACTTGGACAGATGAAGTGTGGGTGCGGAGGAGCTTCCCAGAGTCAAAGTAAAAGGTGTCAGAATCATTGCGGGCGGGATGGTCTGCGGGGGTGTTGAGCGCATCGAAGCAGTGAAACTCAGTTTCGATCTCGGGGCCATCAGCTAGGGCGAAGCCGAGGCGGCGAAGGATCTGGATGGCACGGTCCTTCACGATGGTCAGGGGGTGAAGTGCGCCGGTGGGGAGCTGGCGAGCAGGCATGCTGGGGTCTAAATTCGCAATTGAGGCGGTGTCTGCCGCGTCTTGGAGTTTTTGTTTTGCGGCCTCTAGAGCGGTATTTATTGCCTGCCGAGTTGTATTTAAAGCTGCACCAAGTTTTGGTTTTTCTTCATTAGAAAGGTTCCTCATTTCGGCGGCGAGGGCATTCAGGGGAGATTTTTTTCCCAAGAATTTGACGCGAGCATCCTCTAGGGCTGCTTCGGTAGAGGCGTTTGCGATAGCGGCGAGGGCATCAGTCTGAATTTGAGCAGCTTTCTCGGTCATGTCAGAGAGGGGATTAGGTGAGTTAGGGGAATTGGTCAATGACGGAGAGAAGGGGGAAGAAATGAGGTTAAAAAAATAGCTGTATCCTTGCGGATACAGCTATGGAGATATTTCGTCAGACGGATGAGCTTTAGGCAGCTTTTTTCTCTAGGGCTGACTTGGCCTGTGCGACGATGGCTGAGAACGCAGCGGCATCGACAACAGCAAGATCAGCGAGAACCTTCCGATCGAGCTCGATTTGAGCGGCCTTTAAGCCCTCGATGAAGCGCGAGTAGGTCATTTCCTCAGCACGGACGGCAGCGGAGATACGCTGGATCCAGAGGCGACGGAATTGGCCTTTACGCTTTTTACGGTCACGGTATTCGTATTGACGTGCTTTGTAGACGGCATCCTTCGCGTAGCGATAAAGCTTGGAACGGAAGCCGCGGAAGCCTTTGGCGCGGAGAAGGACACGCTTACGGCGCTTTCTACTGGCTGGACTATTAGTTGCTCTTGGCATTTTTTCTTTTTGGTGAACGGGTCGTTGGGTTTCGAATTCACTCCGATAGTCTCACTCGTTCGTTGTCCTTCCGAGGAAGGCTGGCTATCTAGAGGCCGCCTATTTTGCAGGCGGGGGCATCGTGCACGTAGACACGGTAAGTGTTACTTCATGAGGAGATTTCTCTTCACGTTTGTAATATCTGCGTCTGAGACAAGTGTCGCTTTCCCTAGCATTCTTTTCCGTTTCCGGTTTTTTTTCTGAAGGATGTGACGTTTTCCCTGTTTACGGCGCAGAATCTTACCGGTGCCAGTAACTTTAAAGCGTTTGGCGACGGACGATCTGGTTTTGGACTTGCAAGCTTTGCGGGCCATGGGAGCGGCTTTTTAGGGAGCGAGAGACCGATTGCAAGGTTTTTTGGAAAAGGGTGTGCCGTTTTTTCATGGTGGATTTTAGAAAAGGGTGGAAAGGGAGTTGAGAGCTTGGCTTGTGGGGATTAGAGATGGGTGATGAGACTTTCGGTAAAGAATTTACTTAGGAGCACGGTTGCGCAGGAATTTGTGGAATTGTCAGCTTGGGTGAGAACGAAGCGTGATTCTAAAGCTTTCTCTTTTATTGAGCTGAATGACGGCTCTTGCTTAAAAGGGATTCAGGTGATTATCGATGCGGGGATTCCGGGGAGTGAGCAGGTAGGGAAGATGGTTACAGGAGCTTCGGTGAAGGTGAAGGGCTGCTTGGTAGAGAGTCCGGGGGAGGGGCAGTCTTGGGAAGTGCGTGCGAGTGAGGTGGAGCTTTTAGGGGGAGTGGCTGAGGATTTTCCCTTACAAAAAAAGGGTCATACGCCGGAGTTTCTGCGTTCGATCGCTCACTTACGACCACGGACGAATCTTTATGGGGCGGTTTTCCGAATGCGGAGTCGCTTGGCTTATGCAGTGCACCGTTTTTTCAACGAACGTGATTTCACCTATGTCCATACTCCGATTATTACGGCGAGTGATTGCGAGGGCGCGGGTGAGATGTTCCGAGTGACTACGAATGAGGGAGGAAAGGCGGAAGATGATTTTTTTGGGAAGAAGAGTTATTTGACGGTCAGTGGGCAGTTGGAGGGGGAGACCTTCGCCTGTGCGCTTTCTAATATCTATACCTTCGGGCCGACATTCCGGGCAGAGAATTCGCATACGACGCGGCATGCGTCCGAGTTCTGGATGATCGAGCCGGAGATGGCCTTCTGTAATCTAGAGGGGGATATGGATTTGGCGGAGGAGTTTATTCAGTTTTTGGTGAGGGATGTTTTGGAAAAGAATGAAGGAGACTTGGAGGTGTTTCAAAAATTCATCGATAAGGGCTTGCGTCAGCGGCTTGAGGGGCTGGCATCGGGTGGCTTTGAGCGGATGAGTTATACGGAGGCGGTCAGTCGCTTGGTGGCATCAGGTCGGAAATTTGATTATCCCGTGGAGTGGGGGATGAATTTACAGTCTGAGCATGAGCGTTATCTTTGTGAAGAAGTCGTGAAGGGGCCTTTGACGGTGTATGATTACCCGAAGTCAATTAAGCCTTTTTATATGCGGGCGAATGATGATGGGAAAACAGTCACGGCGATGGATGTTCTGGTGCCGGGAGTGGGGGAGATCATCGGAGGGAGCCAGAGAGAGGAGCGTTATGATTTACTGAAGGCAGCAATGGAGCAGCATGAGCTCAATATAGAAAACTATGGCTGGTATCTGGATCTCAGGAAATATGGAACGGTGCCGCATTCTGGTTTTGGGGCGGGGTTTGAGCGACTTCTTATGTATGTTACTGGGATGCAGAATATCCGTGACGTGATCCCCTTTTCGAGGACTCCGGGTAGTTGTAATTTTTAAATTAGTGGGTCGTGACTCAGTGAGTCTTGTCTCAGTGAGTCGTGCCTCAGTGAGCCTTGACTCTGTGTTTTTCTGAAGTAAGATTTCCAGATGTTAGAAGATTTTGTGGGCCGGAGTCCTGAGCTAGAGATTCTGGATAAGGCATATGAGGGGAAGAAGAGTGCTTTTTACCCTGTTTATGGCCGCCGTAGAGTAGGGAAGACCGAGCTAATTTTACGGTTTACCGAGGATAAGCCAGCGGTGTTTTACTTAGGAAAACAGGCGACAACGGAATGTCAGGTGGGGGAGTTTTTAGAAATTGCGGCGGAAAGTTTGGGCGAGCCCTTACTGGCAGAGTTAGGTGAGGTTGGCTGGCGAAAGGCTCTAAAATTGGTGGTGGAGCGAGCTCCTAAGGGAAAGAAATTAGTGATCGTCTTAGATGAGTATCAATGGATTACGGAGACGAGCCGGGAACTGCCCTCGATCTTGCAGGAGTTATGGGATTTAGATTGGTCTCGTTCGGGGAAGGTTATGTTGATTCTTTGTGGCTCGTACATTGGGTTTATGGAGCGAGAGGTTTTGGGAAGTAAGAGTCCGCTCTATGGTCGGCGGACGGGGCAGATCCAGTTGCAGCCTTTTGGCTTCCGTGATGCAGCTAAGTTTCATCCCAATTATTCGCGAGCGGACCAATTCCGAGTGTGGGCGCTCTGTGGAGGAATTCCGTTTTACCTTAAACAGTATGATGACCGGAAGTCGGTGGCGATGAATGTAAGGGAGAATTTTTTAACTCCTCATGCTGCGCTTTTTCGAGAGGCAGATTTCCTTTTAAGAGAAGAGTTACGAGAGGTGGAAGTGTATCATGGTATTTTGATGGCACTTTCGACTGGTGCACTTTCTGCGGCGGATTTGGCACGGGCTAGCTCGGTTTCGACGTCCAGTATTCAGTATTATTTAAAGACTTTAGTGGAGTTAGGTTATGTGGGTAAGAGTTATCCACTGTCAGGGAAGAAGCCGACGATCAGATCAGTGAGGTATGTGATTACTGATCCTTTATTACGCTTTTGGTTCCGTTTTGGTTTTAGGCATCTGAGTCGCATCGTGAGTGTGCGGCCTGCGGCGGCTTATGATAAGGTGGTGGCTCCTTATATTGAGAGTTATTACGGGGAGCGCTTTGAAAAATTATGCCATGAGGGGATTTCGGAAATTTATTTACGTGATGAGATGGTGGCGAGCCATGAGGTGGGAGAGTATTGGGATAAAAAAGTGCAGGTGGATGTGGTGAGTTTACGGGACGATGAGTTTATTGACATCGGTGAGTGTAAGTGGGGGACGGTGCGCTCTTGGCCCGCAGCGGTGAGGGAGGTGAGGGCTAAGGTGGATGCTTTTCCTAATCCACTAGGGAGAACTTTAGCGCCCTGGCTATTTACTAGGTTAAAGCCGAAGTCGGGGGAGATTGATGGGGTGCGTTGTGTGGGGGTAGAGGAGCTTTATGGGACTGAAGGTTGAGATCTGCTGAGGAGGAAGGTGGTGAGGAGAACTGCGATTAAGAGGGTGGCGAGCCAAGAGGTGAGCCCAGTCCACATGAGGGTGTAGGAGAGGGCTGCGCCGGTGGCGGCGATAAGGGCGTAGGGGAGCTGGGTGGAGACATGTGAGGTGGGAGTGCAGCCAGCGGCTAGAGCGGAGACGATGGTGGTGTCTGAGAAGGGGCTACAGTGGTCTCCGAAGACGGCACCGCCAAAGACGGCACCGACGGTCATGGAAAGGAGCTCAGTGAGCTGGGGTTCAGGCAGGTCGACGCCAAGGTGGAGTGTCAGTGGGAGTGCTACGGGCATGAGAAGCCCGAAGGTGCCCCAAGAGCTTCCAGTGAGGAAGGACATGAGTGCTCCGAGAAGAAAGATGAAAAAGGGGACGGACATGGTGCTGATGTTTGAGCCGAGGAGCTGTGTGATGAGCTCGGCAGTGCCGAGGCTGGTGAAGATACTACTGAGAGTCCAAGCACAGATGAGAATGAGGAGGGCGGGGAGGAGGGAGGCTGCGCCATCGAGCATATATTGGGGGGCTTTTTCGCGCTGAGCTCTCGGGAAGCATAGATAGGCTGAGAGGAGAGCTGCGAAACCGGAGGCAACCATGGCATAGGGCACTCCGGGAGAGGTGAAAGCGTTTTGCCAAGACCATTGAGCACCGTCTTGCCAGAGGTAAATGCTGGCGGGAAGGGTGGTGATGAGAGTGAGGAGGGGAATGATGATGGTGAGAGGTGAGCTTATGGGAGGATGGTGGTGGGAAGGTGGAGACGCCATGGGCTGGGCTTTTTTCATGGGGCCGATGTGCCATGCTTTAATGATGATGAGGGGGATAAGTAGGAGGCTCAGGAGGCAGTATGAATTCGCGGGGATGGAAGAGAGGAAGAGTTCGATAGGGTTGATTTCAAAGGGGGTGAGTTTAAGGCTTTCTGAGATGATTGAGAGTTGGGCCGCGATCCAGGTGGAGACGAAGGCTAAGCAGGCGACGTTGGCTGAGGTGGTATCAATAAGGTAGGCGAGGAATTGGCGTGAGACCCGAAGCGAGTCGGTGAAGGGGCGGGCGATCCGACCAAGGAGGAGGGCATTGGCCAAGCCATCGAAGAAGCAGAGGAAGCCAAGTCCGTAGATGCCGAGAAGGAGCTTTCTTTGGGGGGTGTTTCCTTTTTTACTTAGGAGGCGATTGAGGAGGCTGGTGAAGCCGCCGCTTTTTTCGAGAAGGGTTGCGAAGGCGCCGAGGGTGAGAGTGAAGATGATGGCGCTGATGTTCCAAGGGCTTCCGCTGATTTTTGGAAAGAGGTGATCTTCAAAGAGGCAACGGATGGCGAGAATGGGTGATGGTCCGGTGAGGAGGAATGTTCCGGTGAGAGTGGCACAAAATAGGGAGAGGGCGGCTTTCCGAGTGATGAGAATAAGGAGGAGGGCGACGAGAGGGGGTAGGATGGGAATGAGGTCCACGGGGTAGGGAGGTGAAAGGGGCTGTCTTAAGTCAAGGTGGCCATTCGTTTAGAATGGCCGCCTTGATTAAGATTCGGAATGGGGACTATTTAGGATCTATTTTTCTGCGCCTTTTTCGGGCTTTCCGCGGCTGCGCTTCGCACGTTTCATTCGCTGGGCGAGGTGTTCTTTTGCTTTTTCGGCATGCCACTGGATTTTGTCATTTACGGCATCTTCAATGAAGAGGTCGAGGATGTCACTGGCCCAAATCTCGTTCTGAGCGACCATAGAATCAATCGTCTGTTTCTGTTCGTTAGAGGTGGTGGCGATTAGGGCGATTTTTTTCCAGTAGCTGGGGAGTTTATCTTTATCAATTTCAGGTCCGTTACGGAGGAAGTCGACAGAGGCCTTAAATGCCTCACTGCGCAGGCGGTCGTCTTGCTCACTGGACGTATAGTTGAAGAGGGTGTCGAATTGTGAGTCATCTGGCCAGTCGCGGAGGGCGTAGGCTGCGGCAGCTTTCATTTTCAGATTTTCTCCGTTTAGAATGTCATTGATGATGGCGCTAGCTTCATCCCCTCCTGCTGCTCCCATGAGGCGAAGAAGGGCGGTTTTAGAATCATCATCTGTGGCATTATTATAGGTGTTAATGATGACTTTAGCGAAGTTCCCAGGGGTGTCTGATTTTCGGATGGCTTCTCCGAGGACATTTCGGGCGGAGCTTTTTATAGAGGGATTTGAGGCGCTTGTTATGATGTTTATGAGGCTTTTGAAATTTTTGGTGCTCGCCATGTTTTTTGTGGCGTTAAGGGCGGCTTGTCCCGCGTTGGTATCGTCAGTTGTTTTGGCGAATGCGATGAGGTGGGGAAAGGCACTTTCTTCAGCCCGAATGCCAAGGAGCCGGAAGAGTTTGATACGGTTTCCTTGGTCCATGGAGGTGGTTTTGGCAAAACTTGCGACCATTTCACTGATATCAGAACCGTCGGTCGATTTACCGATGAGTAGAGCTTGGAGGTAGGTTTCACGCTCTCCTTGTTCTTTGACGCCAGAGGAGGCGATAGTGTCGAGAAGGAGTTGGATTTGATTTTGGTTCAGAGGGGCCTCGGTGGGTGGGTTTTCGATGTCTTTAAAGGGAGCGGTGATACTATTGAGTTCTTTAATTTTATCGTTTGCGCTTTTTTTCCCGATGAAAACGAAGGAGGCAACAATGATGGCTGCCACGAGGGTAGCTGCGATGACTGCTTTTACGGGGGTGCTGAGGCCTTGTTTTTCAGTTGGAATAGTTACGGGGTTATTTGGAGGTTCTGGGGTGGCTGCTGCTTGGGCGGCTTCGATAGCTGCTGGAGCGGGAGCTGCGGGATCGGGTGTTATGGAGTTTTCTGGAGTGGGGTTAGTGGGAATGACGAGAGGGCTGGCCGGAGGTGCTGCGGCTTCGACAGTTACTGGAGCAGGTGCTGCGGGATCGGGTGTTGTAGGAGCTGACCCTTGTCCTGGGATGAGAAGACGGGGGCGGTTTATTTGTGCTGAGGGGGCTTTGATTTTCTGGGCAGCGGTGTGGATCGAGGGGGCTTGTCCCTCGGGTGGTTGGATGGGTTGGGGAGCAGTGGCGGTGTTCACCATTTGTGAGCTTGCTCCTTGAGGTTGGGATAGAGAGGGGCCAGCCTGGATATGACTAGACTGATTTTCGCTTGTTTCGTTTTCGGGGTTATTTTCGCTCATGAGAAATGTTTGTAGTGATTCGCGGGCATTTTCTGGGCGCTGGTCCATGGAGCGGGAGAGGTGCCACATGACCCAGTCACTCATCCATTTAGGAAGGTCGGGACGGAGTTCTGAGATGGGGGTGACGGAGTTTTGTAGGTGGGCCGTCATGACTTGTGCGGCATTTTGCCCATCGAAAGGGTAGCGGCCGGCGAGGCAGTAGTAGTAAACGCAGCCGAGGGAGTACATATCGGTGCGTTTGTCTAGGGGGGTGCGCTCGAATTGCTCAGGCGCCATGAAGTGAATGGATCCGAAGACGGCGTCGCTGTGGTCGATGGTTTGGAGGGAGGGCTTTGGTGAGAATTTGGCGAGGCCGAAGTCTACGAGTTTCACTTGGAAGCGCCCGCTCGCAAGCCATGTGACCATGAGGTTGGTGGGTTTAATATCGCGGTGGACGAGGTCGAGGTCTTGGGCTGCGATGAGTGCTTCTTGGCTTTGGACGGCGACTTCACGGAAGTCTTCCTTCGTGAGGATGCCCCGCTCGATCATTTCATCAATGGTGCGCCCCGAGAGGAGTTCCATGACGACGTAGGGGCCGTCTTTATCAACGCCTGCGTCGAATACGGTGACGATGTGAGGGTGCTGGACGGAGCAGAGGGCGGTGGCTTCCTGGAGCATCGCCTGGGTGGCGTCTTCTTGGTTTTCATAGCCTCCTTCTGCGAGAACGCGCTTTATCGCAACTTCACGGTTCAGGTGGCGATCGAAGGCGCGATAGACGGCGCCGACTCCTCCTTGGCCGATTTTACTACGGATTTCATAGCGCTCTTCTAAACTCATCCTGAGCTCTAAGTCTCTCCGATGGGAGGGGGTGAATCAAGTTCAGTAATCGGTTTAATTGGGTGAGAGGGGGTGGGGAAGGTGAGGTGTTCTAGGAGATGTTTGCGATGAGTTTGTTCATGGCGTGGCCGTATTGGACGTAGGAGTCGTAACATTGTTGCCAGTCTGGTTCTTGGCCATCTGTGGCGTGGAAGACGGTGGCGACGTGAGGTTCTATGGCTATGCCTCCTTCATAGTGGTCTGCTTTGAGTTGTTTTAGAATGTCTTGGACTCTGGCCTGTCCTTCTCCGGGGAGGGTGTATTTGGCAGGTTCGCTCTGACCAGTGGGCACAACTTTGCCAAGTGATTAAACTTTTCTTTAATGTTTTATCTCTATTTTTTTCAAATTCCATCATGTTGTGGATGCTTGTTTGATACACATCTCTTCCAAATTTTTAGACC
>CALFVL010000116.1 GCA_937928425.1 uncultured Verrucomicrobiales bacterium | reverse complement strand
AGAAGGTGGGGCGCTTGATTCCGATGTTTCAGTGGCGCTTGAGTTTCGATGGGGATGGGAAGATGCAGGCCCGCTCTTACCGACCGCGTGATCTGGATTTAAAGGGGGGGCTAGAGCTGATTTGGGAGCGATTAGGGGGCGACCGGAAGCGTTGGGAGGAGATGGACTGGGGGGAGAAAGGGGTGTTTTAGGATTTGTTCGACTCATTAGGTGGCATTATTCTATGACTCTTATTTTGAGCCGGATACTTGCCATTGGAGATGTTCACGGATGTCTTGAGTCTTTGAAAAATCTTCTCGCGATGGTTTCCCCAGCCTCGGGTGATACGGTGATTATGTTGGGCGATTATGTGGACCGTGGACCAGATAGTAAGGGGGTGATTGATTATCTCTTAGAATGGCCGTGGGAGGCTGAGCCGATTTTTTTAAAAGGGAATCATGAGATTATTATGGAGGAGGCTTCTTTTTCGGCGGAGCACTTACAGTACTGGTGCCAAGTCGGAGGGCTCGAGACGATGGCCTCTTATGATGCGAAGTTTCTGAATATTCCTAAGGCGCACTGGGAATTTATCGCGAGGACCAGACCTTTCTATGAGACGGAGGAGGTTATTTATGTGCATGGGGGGGTGGTGGCGAAGAAGGCGATGCGGAAGCAAGATCCGGTGGAGCTAGCGTGGAGGCGTTTCCCGGATGCCAAGAAGCACTTATCTGGCAAGTTGGTGGTGTGCGGCCATACGGTGCAACGGGGGGGGAAACCGAGTGATAAGGGGCATACCGTTTGTATTGATACTGCGGCTTGCCGTGGTGGATGGTTAACTTGCTTTGAGGCAAAGAGCCGGAGGTACTGGCAAGCGAATGAGAAGGGAAAAACCCGGAAAGGAGTTTTAAAGCCGAAGAAGAAAGGCGGGAAGTAGGCTAGGATTTCTTCCGAGCGAGGAAGTTGATGGAGCGACTTAGCTGGAACCAGCACACGAGACCTACGGTGAGGGTGGTCGCCAAAATTCCTAGAGCGATTTGATGATCTTGCTTCATCGTATCGAAGGGCCACTCTCTCATGATGAGGTGGGTAATGAGGACGACTTGGCTGGCTAAGAAGAGGATCGGAAATAGGAAGAAGCAAGGTCTCCACACCTTAGACGCCGGTTTCAGTCCTGGATGAGTGGTGACACAGCGGTTCCAAAGGCGAGCCCAACCGAAGAGTGCAACGAAACTCCAAAGCGCGTTCAAGATGGGAATAAAGAAGAGACGGACAGCCTTGCTGCCATCCATCGGAGCTCCGAACATTTTCATCATTTCCCATGATCGGTGAAGGTAGACGAGGCTGAGGAAGACCCAGAAAGAGAGGCTCATCCCAGCAAGCGAGTAGAGGATGGGCTTGGTATCGTCACTTTGAATGTTCCACCCAGCATAGAAGAGGGCGATGCTGCATACGAGGATGAGAAGAAAAGCGGGGAAGTTTGTCCGCCGGAGATGAGGGAGGTAAAGTCCGCCCGGGGGGCCGTCAGCAATTGTGCGAATTTTTGTGGCAGCGTCGGGGGCTTCTTTATTGGAGTTTGGAGGGGGAGAAGGGATTTTTTTCTTAGGCGTGGGAATGAGTCCCATAATGGAGGAGGCTGTTTGTTGCTGGTCCTTGTCTCCATGTTGCCAGACGCGGTGATGGCCGAGGAGTTTTTTATCCAAGGCCATCGAGCGAAGTTCGCGAAACTCCATGGGCCCATACTTTTTTCCCTTTATTTCACAGTTCCACTGGGCCGCCCCCGAAGACTTGTTAGGCCGGGGCGGATTCGAGTGCGGGGGGAGTGCAGACACGGAGTAGGGCGCTTAGAAGTGGATGGCATGACCATCCGCATCCAAGGTGGCCTCATGGATCGCTTCAGCCAGTGTAGGGTGAGCGTGGATCGTGGCATGGATATCATCTATGGTGGCCTCTAGTGAGAGTGCTAGGCCCATTTCAGAGATGAGGTCAGTGGCGTTTTCCCCTATGATGTGTGCACCCAGAACTTCCCCATGCTCTTTGCCGAAGAGGAGTTTTACGAAGCCTTCAGTCTCACCGCTCGCTTGGGCCTTACCGAGTGCTTGGTACGGGAACTTTCCGACTTTGTAGGCGACGCCTTCTTCCTTCAATGCGCGTTCGGTCTTACCGACTGAGGCCACTTCTGGGTAACAATAAGTGCAGCCAGGAAAGTCGCCCACTCGCTTGACCTTAGCACCCTCGACGAACATGCCCTCGACACACTGCATCGCCTCGAAGCTGGCCGTGTGAGCCAGCCAAGGTGGCCCGGAAATATCCCCGATGGCATAAACGCCGGGAATGGAGGTCTGGTAACGCTCGTCGATCTGAACCCAGCCACGATCAGTCAAGGTAGGCTGTTGCCCGCCAGGCAGGACCGGTGCTACGCCGATGGCGACGAGACAGCAGTCAGCTACAATCTCCTGAATACCATCTGAATTCTCAACGGTGATGGTGACCGAGGAGCCATTGTCCTTCGTCGCGATGACCTTGGTATTCGTCAGGCAGGCGATTCCTGCTTTTTGGTAGCTTTTCGTGATGGCCTCGCCGACTTCATCATCCTCTACGGGGAGGCAGTTAGGCATCATTTCGATAATGCTCACCTTGGTCCCGAAAGCATTATAAATATAGCCGAATTCCATGCCGATTGCTCCTGCGCCGATGATCACCATAGACCTTGGCTGCTTTTCCATAATCATGGCCTCCTTTGATGAAATCACCGTGGTGCCATTGTAGGGGAAGCCGGGGAGCTCGCGTGACTTTGCTCCGGTGGAGACGATGATATTTTTAGTTTCAAGAATTTCGCTAGAGCCGTCCTCCTTTTTCACCTCCACCTTACCAGGGGAGTGGATGGAGCCGAAGCCCTTCACATAATCCACCTTATTTTTCTTAAAGAGGAATTCAATGCCACCCGCTAGAGTGCTGGAGACATTACGAGAACGTCCCACCACCTTAGACCAATCGTAACTTAGATTATCGAAGCTCAGGCCAAATTTCTCGGCATCATGCTTTAGCTGGTGGTAAAGGTGGGCATTTTTTAGAAGTGCTTTCGTAGGGATACATCCCCAGTTGAGGCAGGTTCCACCCGCGCGCTCCACCTCTACACAAGCTACCTTTTTACCCAGTTGACCAGCACGGATCGCCGCGACGTATCCGCCAGGGCCACCTCCGATAACGACAAGATCGTATGACATGGAGAGACCGTGGAGAGTCGCTCAAAAAAAATCAAGATCGAACCGGTCCTCCTCCATTTCATCTCACCTTTCCCTTTTCCCTTCATTAAAAACGGACAAAGCTCCTCCGTGGCTGCGGAGAAAAAGAAAAAGGCGAAGAAAAAGCACCAACCAATGGGTTTAGACATCCTTTATGAGGATCGGGACATCATTGTCGTCAGTAAAGCAGCGGGGCTCCTCACCATGGGAACGGGGCGAGACGGTGGCCGCACCGCCCACGCCGCTCTCGATGATTATGTTAAAAAGGGGAACTATAAATCTTACGAGCGCATCTTCATCGTCCATCGCTTAGATCGTGATACCTCAGGGGCTCTTGTCTTCGCCCGTAGTGAGAAGGCGAAACTCACTTTACAGAAAAATTGGGAAAAGGCTGAAAAGACCTACCTCGCTTTTGTTGAAGGTCATCCTGATCCCGCTTCGGGCACGATCGAGAGCTATCTTGCGGAGAATGATGCCCGCCGAGTCTTCTCTACCAATGACTCACGAAAGGGGAAACTCTCCACCACGCGGTATCAGACTTTAAAGCAAGTCGGCAAGCGCACCCTCCTAGAAATCACCCTTCTCACGGGCCGTAAGAATCAGATCCGCGTGCACCTTGCGGATAAAGGCTGGCCCATCGTAGGTGATAGTAAATATGGTAAAAAAATTCGTGATAATAAGCGCCTCGCCCTCCACTCCCACATCCTGAGTTTCGACCATCCTTATAGCGGGAAGCGGATGACCTTCACCTCGCCCGCACCTGCTACCTTTCATAAAATGGCCGCTGCTCCTGAGCCTGAGCCAGCTAAGACTCAGAAAAAGAAAGACGATAAATCGGCCCCAGAGCAGAGAGACGCGCCCGCTCGGAAGCGCCCCCCTCGCTTTAGTCATAAACGAAAGAAAAAATGACTTCTTGGCCCACCCGCCTCCTTGCCCCCTTCCAGCGTGAGACTTCTTCTGGGCGGTATCTCCCCGAGATTGATGGCCTTCGCTGCCTCGCCGTCATCCTCGTCGTCGTTTTTCACTCGCACGGATTTTTCACGGATGGGAGTGAGCCTGATCGCTTTTCAGAACTACTTGCTGCAGGCCCCGTAGAGGGGCTTAAGCACCTTCCGCACATCCTCATCGGCAGAGGGTGGTTTGGTGTTCAGATCTTTTTTCTTATTTCCGGCCTTGTTCTCGCTCTGCCCTATGCAGCCCACTACTTGCATGGGGAAGAGAAACCTCGGGTTAAAGCGTACTTTCAGCGGCGCCTTGTCCGGATCGAAATTCCCTACCTCCTCGCCCTCACCTTCTTCTTTATTCTCTCACTTACCCTCTACCAGAATAGCTTCATGGGGCGCTTCCCGAATTACGCTGCGGGGCTAATTTACGCTCACGGCCTCTTCTATGATGGCCAGCATAATCCGCTCCTCTTCGTCGCCTGGACCTTAGAATTAGAGGTCCAGTTCTACCTTCTCGTTCCCTTCCTTTGCCGCATTTATGCCTTGCCAAAGATCCCCCGTCGCCTCCTCCTTATCATAGGAATTCTCAGCGTGGATCAGCTCTTCGGAGGCTCCTTTCCTGCCATAAATAACTCCATCCTTCAGCAGACGGTCTTCCGTCAACTGAATTGGTTTCTTCCCGGTCTCCTCCTTGCAGACCTTTACCTATCGCCGACTCTGTGCGGCCTCCGTAACACGGGTGGCCGCCACTTTATCGACCTCCTCGGCCTCCTGGCCTGGGGCGCGGTCTTCGTTCTCATCGACTTCGACTTTCACATCGCCTTAAAGCCCTTCGTTCTTCTTCTCGCCTTCTGCTGTGTTCTTACAGGCCCCATCCTCGGGCGTATCTTCCGTAATCGC
>CALFVL010000115.1 GCA_937928425.1 uncultured Verrucomicrobiales bacterium | reverse complement strand
ACCCAGCAGCTTGCCGATGAAGCCATGGGCATAATTAATGAGATTGAAGCTCTCGGCGGCATGACCAAAGCCATTGAGAGCGGTAAGCCTAAGCTCGACATAGAGGCGGCAGCTCTGCGCAAGCAATCCCGTATTGATAGCGGGGATGATGTCATTGTTGGGGTCAAGAGAATGGTGGTGGGGCGATTAAGACGGCGGGGGATGTTTATGCGGAGGTGCATAAGTCGATCTTGACGGGGATTTCACGGCAGGTGGGGGTGTGGGATAAGGAGAAGAAGGTGTATCATGGGGTGGGGAATCGACGTTTTGCAGTTTTTCCGGGGTCTGGTCTGTTTAGGAGTAAGCGGGCGTTGTGGGTGATGGGTTTTGAGCTGGTGGAGACGAGCCGGCTCTGGGCGCGTAAGGTGGCGGAGATGGATCCGCAGTGGGTGGAGGAGGTGGTGCCGCATTTGTGCCGTAGCCGATATCATTCTCCGTATTGGAATGAGCAGCAGGGGGCGGTTTATGGAACGGAGGATGTGTTGCTGGGTGGGCTGACGGTGGTGGAAGGACGGAGGGTGTATTTTGGAAGGGTTAATCCGAAGTTGGCTTTTGAGGTGTTTATCCGGGAGGCTTTGGTGGAGGGGAAGATGCGGGGGAGTCATGCGGTGACGCAGAATCTGGCGTGGGTGAAGGAGCAGATTTTAGGGGGAGAGAGGAAGTTACGGCGGGTGGGGTATCTATGGGATGAGGTGGCGGCTTATGATTTTTTCTTTGAGCGTTTACCGGTGACGGTGAATACGACGAGGGAGTTTTATCGCTTGGCGGATGATCCGGAGGAGGCGGGGAGGTTGATGTTGCGTTTTTCTGATCTGATCTGGGAGGAGGGGGTGGAGGAGCGTTTGAGGCTGTTTCCAGATGAGGTGGAGCATGGAGGGCAGCGCTGGGGGGTGAGTTATGTGAGTGAGCTGGGGGCCTTAGATGATGGGCTGACTTTTGAGGTGGGGATTGATGAGTTAGTGCGCTTGCCTGATTATTTGCCGAGCTGGGGGGTGCCGGGGATGTTGGGGGAGCGTGTGGAGTTGTTAATCAGAACTTTACCGAAGGAATGGCGGCGGGTGTGCCAGCCGATCGCGGAGAAGGTGGAGGGGTTTTTAGCTGAGTGGGAGTGTTGGGAGCCGCAGGGGCAGTTGGAGGGGGCTTTACTGGATTATTTACGGGTGAGGGTGGGGCGAGAGGCTTTAGAGGGTTTAGAGCCTGAGCGTTTACCGGGGCATTTACGTGCTAAGGTGAGGGTGCGTGATGAGCGGGGGGAGGTGATGGCATTCGGGGAGGATGTGCGGAAGATTAAGGAGCAGTTGGCGGGGGAGTTGCGGGCACGGCGGGAGGCGGCTGCGAATGAGGAGTGGGAGATGACGGGAGGGGAGGTGTGGAGCTTCGGCGAGGTGCCGGTGGAGGTGGATGGGGTGTTTCCGGCGTTGGTAGATGAGGGGGAGTCGGTAGGGATGCGGGCTTTTCTAGATGGGGCGGAGGCGGAGGAGAGTCACCGGGCGGGGGTGGTGCGTTTGTTTCTGTTAGAGCATGCTGAACATGGGGAGTATGTGAGGGGGAGTTTCCCTTTACGGATGGCGGGGCGCTTTATGATGTCGCTATTACCGGAGGAGACTGTGGGGGATTTGGTGAGGGTGTCGGCGGAGGGGGGGATGGGGAGTATGGCGCGTGATGAGGTGTCATTCGGGGAGTGTTCTGCCTTAGGAAGAGGGGAGTGGTATGGCTGTGCGGAGCAGGTGGCTGAGGCGATGGAGAATGTGGCGGATGCGGATGCACGGGTGCGCGAGTGGATGGAGGAGAGGCGGGCAGATCGGCATTTAGGGGAGGTGGTGCGGCAGTTGGAGGAGCAGAGGGCTTGGTTGCTGAGGGATGGGTTCGGCTGGAAGTCTGGTTATGAGCGGATGAGGCGTTATCAGCGGTATTTTTACGGGATGGAGGAGCGGATCCAGAGGTTGGAGTCTCGCCCTTTAGTTAAGGATGAGGAGAAGCAGGATGAGTTCCTGCCATTATGGGAGTGGTGGTGGAGGCTGTGGGAGGAGAGGCCGGAGGCGGTGTGGTTATGGGAGGCTGGCTGGATGCTGGAGGAGTGGAGGTTGCAGTTATTCGCGCCGGGGGTGCCAAGGGTGGGGAAGGTGAGTGGGAAGAGAATCGAGAGGGTTTTGGGGCGGGGAGATGAGTAGGTGGGAATGAAAAAAGACTCTCCGAGTGGAGAGTCTTTGGTAAAAGGTTTTTATGATGAGATGGGGCTTACCAGCCTCCGTTGTCACGGTCACGGTTTCCGCGACGATCACGGTCACGACCTCCACCACGGCGGTCATTATCCCGACCACCGCCACCACGACGGTCTCCGCCACCGGCACCACCGCGATTTTGCTGAGGCCGGCGTTCCTCGGCCTCGTTAACGCGGAGGTTACGCCCTTGGAGGTCTGCTCCGTCCATTTCTTCGATTGCTTTACGAGCTTGGTCGTCATCGGCAAGGGTGATGAAGGCAAATCCGCGTGGGCGGTTTGTCTCACGGTCGAGGGGGATGAAGAGGTCTTCGATGGTTCCGTAGGCAGAGAAGGCTTCACGGATGTCCTCATCTGAGGCGCTAAAGGGCAGATTGCCGAGATACAGTTTCATAGTCGTTGAATTAAAAAAGGTAGCCGGAACGGGAATCCGCTCCGGCTACGTGGGGACAAGTTGGCTAGTGTTTTTGTAAAAGCGAGGATTGTTCTTACTTTTTATGAGGGGGAGGTGTGATGGGGTGTTTTTTGGTTTCTCAGTTTATTCGAGTTGGGGGAGGTTTTTTTATTGTCTATTTGCCAGTTAGGCCGGATGTGAGGATGCGGTTTGCTTTGTCTTTTCCGACTTTAATGGTGTGGGGGTCTAGGGAGTAGACGGGGAGTTTTCCGGAGCTTTCTCTGATCCGAGTGGTGTAGAGAATTTCTTTAGTACTTTCGTTAATGACCTGGATGACGGGGTTCTCGATTTCGACTTGGTATGAGATGTGGCCGACGGGTTTACGTCCGTCATTTTCACGGGAGTTGAAGCTGAGGGGCCAGCCGGGGAATTGGCAGTCTTTATCTGTGGTGATGTCGGTGAAGCGCTTGAAGCATTCGAAGGTGACTTGGCCGGTTTTTTTGTTGAAGCGGGAGAGGCCATATCCGTCAGCACGCTGTTTTTCGTCTTTACGGTCGGTGGGGTTGGCGTAGGCGAGCATGGTGATTTTATTGCCGAGGCCGTCGAGGTAGTTTCCAGTCCATGGGAGGGGGGAGTTTTTAACAGGATTAGGGCCGGCTTTAGCGTCGGCGGGGTGCCACCAGCGGCCGTAGATGGTGTTGACGAGGGCGGGGGAGGTGAAGGCGTATGGTCCGTCGTCAAAGGTGTCGATACCGTGGCGAACTGCGACTGCCAGGTGTTGGTCCCCGCAGAGGTGGGTGGCGGTGGCACGGCGGATTTCACGCAGGGCGTTGTTACGGCCAGTTTGTGGCCAAGCATTTGAGTCGAGGTCGGCAAGGAGGCGGTTGGTAGGTTGTCCGTGGATGTGGACGGCTCCGCAGAAGGCGGTGGCGGAGAGGACGACTTTTAGCTGGGAGTTCGTCCAGTCTTGGGACCAGTTATGAAGGAATTTTAGCTGGCGGTCGCCGAGGAGTTTTAGGCCTTCGACATCGACTGCTTTACGGTCGTATTTAGGGTCGTTGATGTGGTCTGGGCGGGGTCCCATTTTAGGGATGGTTCCTTCGGGCCCAGTTTTAAATTTCCGATCTTCGATGATGGCCATGGAGATGCCGGCGTAGGTGAGATTGGTAAAGTAGACTTCGATGCCGTTTTTAACGGGGGTGGGGTCGATAGGGTCTGGAAGGTGCCATGTTTGTTGGCGCTGGACCATGTTGACGTATTTGGCGGGGTAGAAGTATCCGCCACTGGGTCCGGCGGAGGTGGTGGCTTTGATCCCGCCTTCTCCCCAGAGGTTGGCTTGGCCGATGTCATGGTCATCTGGGATGGTGATGGTGGGGCGGTCGCGCATGATGTCACGGAACTGAAGACCGAATTCGAGCCAGCCAGTGGTGTGCTGGGTGTGGTGGTAGGTTTGGTCACCAGCGAAGAAGAGGAGGTCTGGGTCTTGGGCGATGAGGTTTTTTATGATGAGGGGGCGTGGGCCGGTGGTGCGGGAGGAGTTACAGGAGAGGTTGCCGATGGTGATGGTGTCCTTGTCAGTGGGTTCACGGCGGATTTTTCCTTCGAAGGTGGCTTTGTCAGCGTGGCGTAGGCGGTAGGTGAAGTTTTTTGTGGAGTCCCAATTGTTAAGGCGGAAGTGGGCAGACCAGCCGGGGTAGACGATATTTTCTTTTGCTATTTCTTCCCACTGATCTCCTTTTTTAATTTCGAGGCGGACTTCTTGAGTCTCACCCGGCTTTAGGGGGAAGAGTTGAGCGGTGAGTTTTAGGGTGTTGTTTTGGAGGGTGTAGAGGGCGAAGCCGATGACGTCTTTTCGAGGGACGTCGAGCTTAAGCATGGGGCGATTTTTACGAACTGATTCTTGGTTTTTCCACCATTCTGCGGTGGCTCGGCTATCGAGTTCAGGGTAGTCATCGCCGAAGACTTCTTGGGAGGACGGCATGAGTTTTCCTTGAAGGGGCAGGATGGCGAGGAGGATGAGGAGAAGAGCTTTCACGGGGGGTTGATTATCTGACGGAGGGAGAGGCTGAAATAAGAAAGTTGTTTTCACGCTGATTTTTTTAGGTGGGATGATTGTAGGAGGAGGGCTTGATTCATGGAGGGAAAGGGGAGAGGATGAGGCATGGAGTTTAAAAATGTGAAGGCGATCGCGCTGGGGAATGTCTATTTCGAGGGGAAAGTGGTGTCCCATGGAATCGTGATGCCGGATGGGGCGAAGAAGACGCTGGGTGTGATCATGCCGGGGTCTTATCACTTCGATACGGAGGCGGCAGAACTTATGGAGATCGTGAAGGGGGAATGCTCCTATGTTCTGGATGGGTCTGAGGAGGTGGTTGTGGTGAGGGAGGGATCAGAGTTTAAGGTGGGAGCTGATGCAGGTTTTACGATTACGGTGACGGGCGAACCATGTCATTATGTGTGCAGTTTTTATGAGTAAGAATCTTTAGACGCTGATGTTAGATAATGATGCAATTCGGGATTTAGTGGTGGGGCACGGTGGAGCCGTGAATGAGGGTCGCTCGGTTCGGGAGCTGATCGATGATGGTGAGCTTCCGCGTCTGGTGGGCTGCACGGTGCTAGAGGGGAAGGTTTCTGATTCGGTCTTTGGTGAGGCTTTGGTGGCGCGAGGTGGTAAACCGATCCGGCTGATGTTTCGGAATAATCGGATTTCTACTCATGATGTGGGGCGAGGGGTGATTCCTTTTAAAGATCAGGTTCTGGCGGTGAATCATGATCATATGCTGGGTTTGGTGAGGGATGTTTTGGGGAGTTCTCAATTCGAGGTGAGCGGCTTGGCAGCTAGTTCGACGGTGATTCCAGCGGAGGATCTAAACTTGGTGATGCTGGAGAACGTGTTACGCTTTTATATGGCGGAGAGCTCTACTTCGACTTCGCTCTATCAGCACTGGCTGGCAGCGAAGGAGGCAGGAAAGAAGGTGATGGAGTATGCGGGACACGAGTTAGAGGTGGGCCAATTACGGACGAACGGGCAGCTTCCTTATCTCATGGATACGCCGAGTACTAAGGATAAGGTGGACCGGACTGTGGATGCAGAATATTTGGTGCGTGCGGGGGTGTGCACGGCGGCGCAGTATGCTGAAATCCGGAATTCATCACTGATGGCCTTTGGGAAAGTTTCTCAGTATTTAGAGGGTCGAGGGATGGTGCTGGTGGACACGAAGACTGAGCATGGGGTGAATTCTGAGGGCGAGGTGGTGGCAGCGGATGAGCTTTATACGATGGATTCATCGCGCTTTTGGAGGCGAGATGAGGAGGGGGCATTGGTGGTGTCACCAGACGGGAAACCACGGTCTTTTTCAAAAGAATTTGCGAGAGGGATGGTGACTGAGCGAGGAAGCCAGCAGTTTTCAGTAGAGCAGGCTCGTGAAATTGCGGTGCGTTATGTAGAGGGGCTCCAACATATTACGGGGCTGGAATTTCAGCCTGATTTAAGACCCCGTGATCAGCGGATTGTGGAGTCGGTGAATTTAATTTTAGATGAGCTGATGTAATTTGCTGCGGGAGGCTGCTGAGAGTTTGTGTGCTGGAGGTACTGATGAATAAACTAAGGAAATCTTAATTTCTCTTGTCGCTGTGGTTTTTTTCCCTTTTAGTAAGGGCGGATGGATCTAGAGAATCGACAGTCTACCTCCCCCAATGAGGGGCATCCTAGCTTAGGGAATGTTTCAATGCTACCTGCTTCGGCGGTGTGGACGACTCTTGGGGCGGCAGGAATCTTACTGGCGATGTTTCTGTTTTACCCTGCGTATACGAATGGGGAGACGTTATCTGGGTGGACTTGGCTGGCTTGTAACTCGACGAATGGGTTCTTACACGGGCGCTTTGTCCCAGCGGCGATTGTGGTGATGTTGTGGCTCGCTTGGAAGGAGAATCGTTCTGAGAGGCTCATGCCTTCACGCTGGGGTTTGTTAATTCTGGGTCTAGGCTTGCTCTTTTATGTGGCGTCGATCCGGACGGTCCAGCCTCGTTTGGCTCTAATGGGGGTGCCGTTTGCGATGATTGGTTTCGTTTATTTCTGCTTTGGAAAGAAGTTGGTTAAGCTGGTGTTATTTCCAGCATTTTTCTTTTGGTTTACGATTCCGGTTCCTGGTTTAGAGGCGATTTTAACGGGGAATTTGCAGACTTTGATTACGCAGGCCTGCTATCGGGTGGGTCTTTTAGTGGGAATGGATCTGACTTCTCTGGGGTCTACAATTACGGTGAAGGGGAGTGATCTTGAGATCGCAGAGGGGTGTAGCGGGATTCGTTCTTTGATGGCCTTGACGATGATTGCGGCGGTGTATTCTTACTACACTCAGAAGCTTCTTTGGAAAAAAGCGGTGCTTTTCGCATCGGCAGTTCCATTAGCGATCATTGGGAATTTTGGCCGAATTTTCACGATTCTGGTGCTGACTCAGCTAGGTTTTGAGGATTTTGCAAAGAAGACCTATCACGACTGGGCGGGTCTTTTGCTGTTTTTCCCAATTGCTCTTTCTGGGCTCTACCTCTTTGACTACCTCTTGAACTTTAAGGAGCGGAGGGCAAAGAAGGTGAAGCATTCTTATAAGAAGTCTACGATTGTTAGTAAGGAGTCTCCAACATCATGAAAAAACGCGCTTTTCTTCTCTTGGGCTTTGTTCTCTTTTTTGTAGGAGTGGTGTTGGCCTTGCCATCGTCTCCGGGGATGAAGCCATCTCGGCTTGCTCGGAATTTACCGGAGAGTTTTACGAACTGGAGGGGTAAGCCACAGGAGCCTGGGAGTCAGGAGAAGAAAATCTTGGCAAGGGATACTGAGTTTGAGCGGATGCACTATGTTGATACGGTGACTCGGCTACCGTCGGTGGAGGCCTCGATTGTTTTTTCAGGGAAGAATCTTAGTCAGAGTATCCACCGTCCGGAAGTTTGTTTACGTGCTCAGGGATGGAACTTCGTTTCTGAGAGTTATGAGGTGTGGCCGGATTTACTGCCTAATGGAGAGTTACTGCCGGTTAAGGAGCTGATCTGCCGCATGGTGTATCGGCGGACCAATGAGGCGGGAGATCCTGAAGATGTTCTGCGTGAAGATGGAAGTCCGGTGTATATATGGAGGGCTTTTTACTATACTTTTTTTGGACATGAGAGGGTGGTAGCAGGGCACTATGAACGGACGGGTGAAGATATGAAAGATCGACTCTTAAAGGGGCATGATCAGAGGTGGGCTTATGCGACTTTCTCTAGTTTTATCACGAAGAAACACGAGGAACAGAGGCTGAATCAAGGGGCCGTGGATATTCTCGATGAGGCTGAGACGAAAACTCATATTCAGTCTTTTTTGAAGGAACTTTTACCTTTGGTGGTTTCTGCTCCAGGGGAGGGCGTGGATCTTGATTTAATGAGTGAGAATGATTCTGGGGAATGAATACGCAGGGGGCAAAGCAGCACTTTTCGGTGCAATTTTTACAACTCGTTGATGCGATATGCATCTGGGTGTGTTTCATCGTGGCGGCAGTTCTGCGAGGGCCGATCCGTGATTCACTAGGGATGTCTGGCCATGAAGGTGATGGCTTAGGGGGGATGACGTGGGTGGTTTATTTGGTAGTGCCCTTAACTCCTTTAATTTTAGAGCGCTTTGGTCATTATGAGCGTCCTCTAAGCCGCCGTAGCACTGAGATTCTCTCTGGCTTGGTGCGAAGCTTTCTGATGATCATCCTCATTGTGGTGATCGTGGCAGTGTTTGGTAAATACACTGAGACGAAGCGTCTGGTTCTAGGAACCGGCTTTCTTTTCAGCTTTGTTTTACTGTGGGCGCGGAGCCATGTCTTTTTTAAGTTGATTAGGTCACGTGCGGCGAGTTCTGGATACTCGGATCGAGTGGTATTGGCAGGTCCTCGTGAGGATGTGGAAGCCTTCGAGAAAAGTTTAGATCCTGATTTAGTGACGACCTGGGAGGTGGTTTCGTATTTTGACTTGGAGAATGGAACAGTTGAGATGCTCGATGAACTGATCAAGCGTGAGTCGGTCCAGCGGGTGATTTTTTTAGCCAAGCATACGGAATTTGAGCGAGTGTCACGGGCGGTGGAGACTTGTGAGGTGCAGGGGGTGGAGGCATGGATCGGGGCCTCGTTTATGCGAACTCAGGTTGCGAGGCCTAGCTTTGATACGGTGGGAGGGCAGCCGATGTTGGTATTCCGCTCTACTCCGGAGCTGTCTTGGCAGCTTTTTTGTAAGAAGGTCCTCGATCTAGGAGGGGCGATGTTCTTGCTCGTGGTTTCTTCACCGTTCTGGATTGCCGCGATTATTGGAATTAAGATTTCTAGTCCGGGGGCTCCGGTGATTTTCACCCAACAGCGCTCGGGCTTATACGGGAAACCCTTTCGTATTTTTAAGTTCCGGACGATGGTCGCAGATGCGGAGAAGCTTCTGGATCAGGTAAAGGAGGAGCATGGGAATGAGGTGGATGGACCGGCCTTTAAGTTAAAAACGGATCCTCGGATTTTTCCTTTTGGCCACTTGTTGAGAAAATATAGTATCGATGAGCTTCCTCAGGTTATTAATGTGCTAAGGGGGGAGATGAGTTTGGTGGGGCCGAGGCCGCTTCCTTTACACGAGATTGAGGCGATTGAGAATTCGGCGCATCGCCGGCGCTTGAGTATGAAACCTGGAATCACTTGTCTTTGGCAGATTAGTGGTCGTAGTGATATTACCGATTTTGATGAATGGGTGAAATTGGATGTCGACTACATTGACCGTTGGTCAATTTGGGAAGATTTTAGGATTTTGCTTAAGACCATTCCGGCAGTACTTTTTAGTAAAGGAGCAAGATGAGTAAGATGATTTTTTTGGTGATGTTGTTCGCGGTGCTAGGCTTTTTAGGAGTCGCGGTAACTGGGGTGGACTTGGCAAGTAGTCGCAGTGGAGGGGGGCTTGTTTTATTATCTGTGGGCGTGTTTTTACTTTCTTTGCGGAGTTTATTCCGACCATCTGGGGAACCTGGAGCTGCACGGCACTGGCTAACTTGTGTGAGCCTCTTAGGGGGGGGGTATTTTGTGGTGAGAGCAGCTGTGGGCGGGCCCGTAGGTCTAGCGTTACCAGATGTGGCTTTGGTGTTGTCCTTGTTAAGCGTTTATTTTCTCGTTGTTGCAAGTCCTCTTAGCGGCAAGAGGGCGATGTTGTGGGCCTTGGTGGCCTTGTGTGTGGCGAATGTGGTAGTTGCTTTTTTTCAGAAATTTGGAGCAGAGGGGTTTTACGTGTGGAAGGAGGGAGGGGGTGATTCGGTGCGTGTGGTTTCTGGCTTATTTGGTCACTATAATCCCTTTTCTGGATTTCTAAATGGCTCGGTCTTTATCTTTGCAACGTTCGCCTTTTTTGGGAAAAAATTATGGTTCCGTGTGTGCTGTGGGCTCTTGGTGGTGGGGATTCTAGCTGCGGTGGTTTTTGGAGGTTCTCGTGGGGGATGGGTGAGTTTGGTGGTGGGTGCTGCGGTATGGGTTATGGTGGTGCTGGCGTACTTGAAGCAGCGGAAGAGTAGGGCATTTGGTGTCGCTTTGGTTTGTGGAATTCTCTTCACGGTGATTGGCTTGGCGAGTTCGGCATGGATGGTTCAGCGGATCATTGATAAGCGGGCTGAGTCGACTCTCGAGCGGCTGGGAGTGGAAGGGGTGACTCGGCTAGATGATGGGGGAAGAATGGGGCTGCAACAGTTAGCCTTTGATATTTTTCAAGAGTCACCGGTGTTGGGGATGGGGCCTAGATCATACTCCTACTTGTCTCTCGAAAACTGGGATCCTGAGAGAAGGCCGCTCTATGATAGGCCACCAGAGTTTGTCCATAATGAGTATTTGCAGGCTCTTGTGGATTATGGGCTGCTGGGGCTGCTGATCGTGATGGCTCTCATTTTGGTTCATGCAATTTTAGGCTGTTACCATGCTTTGGGTTCAGAAGGGGAGGGTGAGGATGAAGAGCTTTCGCTCATGCAGCTGGGGGCGATGGGGGGATTTGTGGCGATTTTAGCTCAGTGTTTCTTTAGTTTCTTGCTTCATACTCCGTCGTGCATGGTCTTGTTGGCATTGCTTTCTGGGATTTTGGCATCGAGGGGGCGTAGGAAAGAGGCCGGAAGTTTAAGGGCGATACCGGAACGTTTCTCTGGAGCTCTGGGCGCTGTGGTTGCAGTTTCACTTTTTTTCGTGGGAGGAGTTCTCACTCAGTCTTATTTACTGAGCTTAAAGGCGAATGAGCAATTGGCAGGGATTAGCGATGATGAGTCGGCCTTCCGAGCACTCGCGACAATGAGCGATGCGGCTCATACTGGGAGGGACCCGGAGATTTTTGAGATTGTGGGTCGATCGGCCATGATTTTTGGAAAGAAGGCTGGCGAGTTAAAGGATGATGAACTCGCGAAGAAATTTAATTTGGAAGCGAAGCGTGCTCTGGAAGCAGCTTTAGAATATAATCCTCATTCGCCCGCAGGCATCGCAGGCTTACCGAGAATCGAGGATGCTCTAGGGAACTGGGAGCAGGCAGAAGCAGGACATGAGCTTGCGATGGAAAAGTTATGGTCTCGTGAATACCGACTAAGGCCTTATTTTTATGCTTCTCAAAGTGCCTATGCTTCTGGGCTGAGAGCTTTTTCCAAGGGGGAACGGCGAGGGGCTCTTAAAGATTTTAGGAAAGCCAGCCAGCGGCTCGAGCAGCGGCACGAACTTCTTCAAATGCCAGGAGTGCTCCGTCAAGATAAGGATTTTATCCTAGAGTTAGAGGCTTGGGTCCTTTTTCTAGAGGGGCAGTTTCTCTTCGAGAAGGGTGATGAGGTGTGGAAAAATGAACGTCCTCGTAACCCAGAGCTGGGATATGGCTTCATGCTAGAAGCGCAGAAGCGCTTTCAGGCCTGTGAGGCTGTGATGAAAGGTAAATCGGAAGCGTGGGGAGTGCTGGTGAAGCAGCTAGAATTTAATCTCCAAGTTTTAGAAGGAGGGAGAGTGCGTCCGGTGAATCTGAGTGATGAAGAGGTGGCAGAGGCGGTGAGTTTTTAAGCGGTCCTTGATTCTCACCCAGCTTCCCGCTAAGCCTCTGCGCAGATGATTCCTAACTTCGGCATGAAACTTTTTACGGGCACTGCCCATCCAGTCTTAGCTTCAGATATTGCGGGGACTCTTGGGGTGCCTCTTGCTGATGTGAATGTCACTGCGTTTCCAGATGGAGAAACCTTCGTTAAGATTAACGAGAACATCCGGGGGGAGGATGTGTATATTATTCAGCCCACTTGCCCGCCAACTAATCATAATCTCATGGAGTTAATGATCATCGTGGATGCAGCTAAGCGCGCGAGTGCAGGGCGGATTAACGCGGTGATCCCATTCTTCGGGTATGCGAGGCAAGACCGTAAAGATCAACCACGGGTGCCGATCACCGCCAAATTAGTAGCGGACCTTCTCTCTGCGGCAGGTGTGGACCGAGTGGTGACGATGGATCTTCACGCAGCTCAGATTCAGGGGTTTTTCGATATTCCGGTGGATCATTTGTATGGGAAGCCGATTTTAATCCGCGAGCTGAGGGAGCGATTTGGAGGGGAGTGTGATAATCTCACCGTGGTCTCTCCGGATGTGGGCGGGGTAAAGATGGCTCGCGCTTACTCAGATGCGCTGGGCGCGCAGCTCGCCATCGTGGCGAAGCACCGAGTGTCTGCGACAGAAGTCGAGGCGATGCAGGTGATCGGTGCTGTGGAGGGGCGGGATGTGGTATTGGTGGATGATATGACCGAGACGGCTGGGACGCTCTGTGCGGCGGCCGGGATCTTAAAAGAAGCTGGAGCTAAAAGGATCTTTGCGGCAGTTTCGCACGCTGTGATCGGTGAGTTAGGTCACGAGAGGATTGAGAATTCGGTAATTGAAGAGGTCATTACGACTGACTCAACTCCGGTGGAGGCGAGGGGGAAAGTGAGACCAGTTTCCATCGCACCGATCCTTGCTGAAGCGATCGAGCGGATTCATAATGGAAAGTCTGTCACGTCGCTTTTTGATCTGGACGCATAGTGCGCTGATTTTTTTTCAAACTTAGATCCGTCCTAAATCTAAAAGCGGAGGCCAGACTAAAACAGGGATTGACTAAACCCCGTCTACGAGGTTAAGCACCCGCCCACGCGGGCATTCTCCGCGAAAAAATCAACGAATAAGAATCATGGCGAAGACCCAATTTCTCAAAGCCGAGTCCCGTAAGCGCACTGGTTCCGGCGTGCTCAAGCAAATGCGCCGTGAAGGCCAGCTTCCCTCAGTCGTTTACGGTAAGGGATCTGAGAATCTTAATATCAAAGTGAGCACGAAGGCTCTGACTGATATGCTGGCTCAGAGTTCCTCTACAAGTATCCTGATCGACCTTGAGATCGATGGTGGAGCTGCTCAGACCGCTTTTCTCCAGTCTACGCAGCGTAACTCTCTGAGTGGTGAGCTGATCCATGCTGACTTTTTAGCGGTGACGCAGGGAATGAAGATCTCAGCGACTATTCCGGTAGAAGTTCGCGGTGAGCCTGTGGGCGTTAAGGCTGGGGGAATCATGGAGCAGCTTATCCGTGACTTGGAAATTTCTTGTTCGCCAAAAGACCTTCCTGAGCGGATCGAGGTGGACATTGAGCACCTCGGAGTTGGTGATTCTCTCACCATCGGTGATCTTAAGGTCCCTGAGGGAGTAGAGGTTATCCTCGCCCCTGATGTTTTAGTCGCGATCGTGAACGAGTCGCGGATTACTAAGTCTGAAAGTGGCGAGGAAGCTGAGGGTGCAGATGCGGGCGAGGCAAAGCCAGCTGAAGGCGGCGCAGATGCTGCTTCTGAGTAGGTGCTTTCACGCTGAACTTCATTTTTCAAACGCCCTGTGCTGAGAGCCAGGGCGTTTTTCTTTTCTAATCGTTCTTAAGTCAGCTAGTCTTCTTAGTGTGAGTCTGAAGTGTATCGTGGGCCTGGGAAATCCGGGAGATAAATACCAATATACACGGCACAATATTGGCTTCCGAGTTCTCGATCAACTCGCTCAACGAGCTGGGGAAAAATTTCAAATCGAGTCGAAATGGGAATCGCGTATTTGTAAAGTGGGTGATGTTCTCTTGGTTCAGCCTCTGACTTATATGAATGAGAGCGGACGAGCGGTCGCTTCATTAGCCCGCTTTTATCGCTGGAAACCGGAGCAGATTTTGGTGATTTTCGATGATGTCTCTCTCCCTTTAGGACAGCTCCGTTTCCGGATGAAGGGAGGTCATGGGGGGCATAATGGAGTCCGTTCTCTCTTAGCTCATCTGCCTTCAGAGCAGTTTGCTCGCTTGAAATTAGGGATTGATGCCGCCATGGGAGAAAAATTAGTAGGCCACGTGCTAGGGGCTTTCGCGGTGGCAGAGAGAGAACTGGTCGAAAACACGCTTGCAAGAGCGGCTGATGCTGTTCAGCTTGCGGTTACGGGAGGGCTTGAAAAAGCGGCAAACGAGTTTAATGCTCAAGCTCCGAAAAAAACTAAACCACAGACTGAACCAGATGAACCGCAAGTACGAAGGAATGATTGTCCTGAACACCCAGGGAACGGAGAGTAGTGTTGATGATCTCGTCAGCACCGTTTCTAAAGAACTAGAAGAAGAAGGCGCAAAGCTTGACGAAGTTAAGCAGCTGGGGCGGAAGAAATTCGCCTATAACGCGCGTAAACTTGATGGTGGGCATTATGTGAATTACGTGTTCGAGGCCAGTGGTGAGGTGATTCGGAAAGTTCAAAGCCGTTTAAAGCTTAATAATTCGGTGCACCTCCAGCACTACCAGCGCCTTTCTTAGTTTCTCGACTAGTTCCACCTTTTCTGAGCGATGGCGAATGTAAATAAGGTGATGCTTCTTGGGAACATCACGCGTGACTTAGAAGTGCGCTACACGCCGAAGGGCACGGCTGTGTGTGACCTCGGAATGGCGGTTAACCGTATCCGCACTGGGGATAATGGTGAGCGTATTGAGGAGGTCACTTATGTGGATGTCACCCTCTGGGGACGTCAGGCAGAATTAGCGGGGCAGTACCTTGGTAAGGGGCGTTCTGTTTTTATTGAGGGCCGTTTGCAGTTAGACCAGTGGGATGATAAGCAGACTGGGCAGAAGCGGCAGCGTCTCCGCGTGGTCGGGGAGAATATGCAATTTATTGGCAGTAGCGGAGCTCAAGGTGGAGGTGCTACTAGCTCTCCAGGGGTGCCCCAAGCCCAAGGTGGCGGAGCTCAGCCGGAACAGCAGCAGCAGCAAGCACAATCACCCCCACCACCTCCTCAGGGGGGCGCCGCTGCGGCTGATAGTTTTGATAACGATTCAGACGATATTCCTTTCTAAGCCCTCGGAGCTACTTCGCTGAGCTTCTTTTTGAAGTATACCAAGGAGTGTCATTTTTCATGACGACTCCTTTTTTAAGAATTAGAAGGTCCGGCGGTGGACCTTTTATTCGAAGATTTCTCTGAGGGCCTCCGGAATCTGGGCCTCGATCTGGAAGAAGGCCCGTGGACCTGCTGTAGGGAGGCTAAGTTCTTGAGGGTTATTTTCTGGAAAGCGGGCGAAGTCTGATCTGATTTCTGCGAGCGGAGCGCTTAGATTACTAGCTGAGCGGATACGGTATTCGCGGTTTGGGGAGCTGTTGAAGCGGATTGTGATTTCATCAAGATTAGAGGTGAGATTTACGGTGAAGCATTCGCTGCGGTCGGTGATGGCGGTGATACCGGAGAGGGTGTATTCTGCAAGATTGCTGAGACCGTCTTGGTCGAGATCTTGGTCTCCATCGGCTACATTAGGGTCTAGGCCATTGACGATTTCTTCTACTGCATCGGGGAGGCCGTCATTATCTCGATCGATATCGGCTTGGAATTCGTAGGCACCGATATCTAGCCGGTTGTTGACGATTCTGGGGAAGTCTGTTCCTCGCTGCTCTAGAAGGAAGGTGCTGCCCCGTGCGCTGAGCCACTGGGCGCGGGTGGGGCCTGCGTCGATGGCGCGGGGTCCTGGGAGACCATTGTCGATGAGGCGGTGGGTGCGGGTGCGTCCACCGTGGAAGGCGAGGTCGCTGATGAAGTTGAGAGGGGCGCTGATACCGTATACGCTTGAGGCTTGGCGAGTGGGAATGAGGTTGAAGCCAGGTCCGGTGCCGAAGAGGTTAAAGCCGAGGTCACGGAAGCGTGTGGAGCTACCAGGGATGCGCTCTAGGTCGGCGGCGCGGTTACCAGCTAAGATGGTATTGAAGAGTGAGATGGTGCCGGAGCTAAAGCTGGAGATGCCACCACTCTGTCCTGCTCCTGAGGGGGCGTCATTATTGATGATGGTGCAGTGTTCGAAGGTGGCATTTTGAAAACCGACACTGGCGAAGGCGCCGCCTACACTGTATCCGGTAATTCCGGTGTTTTCGCCCACACGGTTTCCAGAGATGGTGGTCTGGATGGCGGTGAAGACGTCGTCGGTGTAGATGCCACCGCCACCAGAGGAGGAGCTTAGAGTCTCGTTCTCGCTCACTTCGCAGTTTTCCATGATGGTGTCTGAGCGTAGGCCGATTCCACCTCCTTCGGAGACACGCCCTTCGGTGGTGTTTTGGTAGAAGCGGCTGTTACGGAGGAGAGCTGTTCCGCTTTGGGAATAGAGCCCACCTCCTTGGGAGAAGTTTCCGATCGTTCCGTTATCGACGAAGTCACAGGAGTCGACGAGTAGGGTGAGGCCAAGGTGGTTTAGCCCACCTCCGTCGGCGTTATTCTGATTATTCGTGTTTGCGTTTCGGTCTTGGGCGATGGCCCGGCCACCGCGGACGGTGCAGCGGATGAGGTCTAGGCTGCCGATGACTTGGATATTAGCTCCGCCGAGGAGGGCGGTGCCGTTCTGGATGGTGAGGTCCAGGATGCGCTGGCTGTTGGTGTTATTTGATCCGCGAAGTGAGAGGACGCGGTTTTCACCAGCCTCGAGGATGAAGTCGCGGTCTCCCCCACCATCAAGGGCTAGGAGTTCTCTGCCGGGTCCCTGAATTTCTACGGGTTGGGTGACGTTGAGGGTGGAGTTTACCGAGAGGATGCGTGAGTTTCCGTCTTTAAAGTTGATGCTTCCGTTCTGGCCTTCAGAAAAACGGATGATGTCTGGGGCGCTGGTGTTGTTCGCATCTGTGATGGCGGCGCGGAGGGAGCCGGGCCCGTCGTCATTAAGATTGGTAACGAGGAAGACTTCACCGAGTGAAGATGAGGGAAGGGTGAGAAGGGCTCCTAGGAAGGTGGCGCGGAGTTGGGAATTTTGAGTGATCATGGTGATAATAGAGGAAGGTAATCTGGGATGAGGAAAGGGGCAAAAAATTCCTCTTTCGGTGTTGAGGAAAGTTCTTAGGATGGAAGGGACCTGTTTTTAGGGTATGTTTTAGTATGAGAGTCCTTTTGTTCTGTCCTTTGTTGTTTTGTTTTTCTTGTTCTAGTGCGGGAAAGAAGGAGGAGTTCGACCGTAAGAATCTGTTTCAGACCCAGTTTTTTTATGAGCAGGGTTTCCCAGGGAAGGCGCTGGAGAGGGCAAAGCGGATTAAGAAGTCTTCACCTCGCTATGGTGAGGCGCTGGAGTGGATTGAGCGGATCGAGCTAGATCAGTTGGGACCGGCTTATCAGGAGGAGTGAGAGAGGGTGTTGGCTTGGTCAGCTTAGTTCAGCCCAGCCCAGTTTAAGCGATGGGGTCTGGGCAGTAAGGGCGGCGTTGACATTTTAGGCAGAAGTCGCCGAGGTAGAGGGAGTCTACCCATGCGAGGAGGGGGCTGAGGTGTTTTGCCTCGTCGGTGATGAAGCCTGCCTCGAAGTTACGCTTGAGTGGGCCCTTGGCTCCGATCCCTGCTCCGGTGAGATTCGCCGATCCGATGAAGGCTTCGCGGCCGTCGATGATAATTGCTTTGGTGTGAATGCGGGGGCAGAGGACTCGCTCGAAGAGGTCGCT
This sequence comes from uncultured Verrucomicrobiales bacterium, assembly GCA_937928425.1. GTDB lineage: Bacteria > Verrucomicrobiota > Verrucomicrobiia > Verrucomicrobiales > Akkermansiaceae > SW10. The sequence goes on along the minus strand of CALFVL010000115.1, from coordinate 1,749 downwards.
CCGGATGAGGGCGGGGTATTTATCAAAGTCCTCCCGGAAGCGGGGTCCGGGTTCTTTGGCGTGGAAGAGACGGACGGCGATACCTTGATGAATGAGGTCTGAAAGGATCTCGAGTAGGGGGACGAAGCGGCGCCCTTTCTTAACGTGAAGATCCTTAAGGTCAGCGGTGACGATCCAGAGAAATTTTTCTACTCTGGGGAGCATATCTACGATGACACGCTGGTGAATTTCTTCGTTAAGGATGAGCTCAGTAATGAGGGCTTAGGCTGTGGAGGTGGGTGAGTGGCCCTCAGGGGTAGTTGAATGAGGTTCTTTTTTTTCATCCCAGACGTAGTAGGGGACGTAGCTACCGGCGTGCTCGTGGAGGAGGTATTTTTTTTGACAATGGGTGCAGGTGACTTCGGTTTTTTTATCTCCTTTTTTCCCAGCACTCAGGGTGAATTTTCCTTTTTTGATCGCTATGTGTGCGGGGTCAGAGCTTTTGGCGTAGACGGGGCAGTAGCAGTTCCCTTTGGCGAGGGAGTGGATGATATCAGCAGCGCGAGTGATGAAACGGCGATCATCGGCTATTTTTCCAGTCCTAGGGGTTCTTTTAAGGGCGTTACGAATTTCGGGGAGCCCAGGGGCGAGGGTCGCGATGAGAGAGAGGTCAGAGTGGTTGAGAATCTCGAAGGCGGCTTGGCGAGCTAGCCGAGGGTCGCCAGAGGTGAGTTTAGCGAAGGTGCGGCTCAGTGGGGTAATTTTCCAAATTCCACGGACGAAGGCATGCCACTGGCCGTTTTCAGTCTCGTCCCGGTGGAGCAGGCCGAGGTAGGCACCATTGATAAAAAACTGATCTGCGCTGCTGGCGTGTTTTTCCTTAAGGAGATGTGAGAGGGCGAGCTGTCCGGTGGTGATGGTGTCTACGAGTTCCCAATCACTCTGGGCACTGCGGAGGACGTGGAGAAGGTCTTTATCAGCGAGGACTTGAGGAAGCTGGGTGATGGGGCGGTACTGAGAGATGCGGACGTTCGTCCCATCCTTAAGTTCGATGACGGTTTTCTCACTACTGTAAGAAAACTCGAAGGGGCCTTGATAGAGAATGGGATTTCTCAAGGCTTGCTTTTCCATGATATCGGAAAGGAGCGCGAGGGCGGGGAGCTTCGCTGCTTCTTTTCTATCCTTAGGAACATGTGCTTTTACGAAGGGTCGGGGTGCTAGATGATGATGCCTCCATTCGAGCCAGAGGAGGAGAATCCCTAAGCAGATGCAAAAGGAGCTAAGGACATAACCGAAACGGTGGTTCCGGCGTGTGGTAGAGCCTGCGAGACGAGCGCGGGGAGGGTCTCCCGGAATGAGGATGAGCTTACGTAAGGAGCCCACGGTGAGTTCTTTAAAGTCAGTTTCTTTAACTTCGACTGGGATAATTTGCATATCCGCTCCGGTGACTTTCGGGGAGACATTGGTGATGAGGCGCAGAATGAATTTCGAGGAGTCAGGTCTTTCTTCTTGGCTGACAACACGCCCCTCGCGGAGAAGTCCGTGTTTTAGAAATTCGTCATTCTTTCCAGATCGGTGTGAGCTAATCGCTAGGAAGATGAGTCCTAGGAGGATGGAAAGGATGCCTCCGGTGGTGAGGCTCAGGAAGGGGGTCTTCATCGCTTGGCCGATCTTATGATGAGAAAGACGGCGGAGTCACGACGACAGGCGAATTTTTATTGTCTCTTCACGCTGTTTCTGAGGAGGCCATTGAGCGACAGATTGTCTCGA
>CALFVL010000114.1 GCA_937928425.1 uncultured Verrucomicrobiales bacterium | reverse complement strand
GACCATCAAATTCGCGTAGATACGATCCACTCACGATACTCCCCAATGCCTCCCGTAGCTTGACCGACTCATCGGCCAATGACGTAGCGAGTAGCAAAGTAAAAAATAGTGTTATTGTCGCTCTCATTTCAGCAGAACGTTCAAGTCTTCCCGCACATGACCAGAACCACCTAATCATCCTGAAACGCAAAGACTCTCACAAGCTACACACATTCCCAACCAACTCAAGTACGGGTCATGGGTTGGGAACGACGCCTTGTTCTGCCACTAGACTTTGCGCTCAAGCGTATAAAGAATCTTCTTCTCGGTATCGATGATGAAGACTCGCACATACTCGCAGTGGGTAGAGTAAAAGGTAAGTTCGTGGAAATGAACTCGATATCGAGGGGAAGTGAGATCCGCAGCTTTCGGAATCCACATCACTGAGTCTGAGTCTCTCATTCCGATTGCAAGGTGAAGCGCGCCGGAAAGAACTTCGTCCTGGATCGGAAATACTCTCCAATCAGATACGGCTGCGCCCTTCTCTACAAAGAGGTCGGCTGGAATGTCTGTCAGTTGGAATGCATGGGCCTTAGCAAAATCGCCTTCGAGTCCGTGCTTTCCGCTGTCGTGCTTATTGACGACGGAAGAAAGCTTCGCCGCACCAACGCCCGACCAGTTAAGAAGTACACGCACCTCCTTACCAAGGTCAGCTTGGCAGCTGCTGACCAACATCACCAGCATGAGAATTGAGCATCTAAAGATCGCAAGTAGTTGCGGCATATTTTTCAAGCAGAACGTCATAGCATAGCCACCGCGGACGGTGAACGAACATGACTGTGGTTTAAGTGTTTAATTGTGTGAAAACTGGGCGATAAAGGCGCCGTCCGCGGTTGGCTACTTCGACTTGTTCTGCATTTTGATTGGTTTTTTGATTTTTGTATCATCTTCAGATTCTCTAAGAGTTGGCAACTTATTCACAGTTTTACTCGTAATTGTTATTTTTGTGTATCGTGGGCGGATTAACACTCCAATAACTATTAGTATACCACTTATAAGTCCCCATAAGATCAATGGATAGTATCCATCCCATCCTCCTGAATCGCCATGCCCCGCTGCCATAGTCGAAGCAAATGACCCTAGAAAAATTAGAATAGCGACTATTAAGAATATCGGAATGGCTAGGCTTAGAAACACAAAGCGAACACGAAGCCTGTGAAAGGAACACGCTGTAAGCAATAGTAGGGGAACAGACATGTATAAGACCGTGCTGGTAGCGTTTGTCATATATGAAGGTGGTTATTTTAGCAGAACATTGAGTTATTGCGCCCAATAAAAAAAGAAGAATCTTATGTCTGTCAATGGTGAAATAGGTCCTAGGATTTATTTTCTTGTAGAAAATAACGGGAATTTTACTTTGGGAAGGTAGTGAAAATTGAGGAACGGTTAAGGGGTGAAATTCGTCGACGTGGTCTATCTTACCGGACTGAGGTGTGTTATGTGGGTTGGTATAAGAGGTTTGTGCGTTTTCACGAGATGAGGCATCCAGATGAGCTAGGGCGGCCTGGGATAGAGAATTTTCTACACCATTTAGCAATAGATAAGAGGGTGGCGGCAGCCACTCAGGCTCAGGCTCTCAATGCTTTGGTCTTTTTGTTCGGGAAAGTTTTAGGGAGGGATAAGGAGGAGCTGGTTTTCACTCGAGCGAAACGGGGAAAACGCTTGCCTATCGTTTTATCAATGAATGAGCTGAAGGTTTTACTGAATGGGGTGAAGGAGGGAACTCCTTTGCTGCTGATTTCGCTGCTTTACGGTTGTGGGCTGCGAGTGAGCGAAGGTCTGCGTCTGAGGGTGAAGGATGTAGACTTCGAGAATGAGGTGATTTGGATAAGAGGTGGGAAGGGGGATAAGGACCGAGCGGTGACGATGCCTGTGAAGTTAGTCCCAAGTCTGAAACGTCAAGTGGCGAAGGCGAGGGTGATCTTTGAGGAGGATGAGGCTGGTGGCGGAGCAAGGGTGCAGGTGGGGGAATCACTGAGACGCAAGTATGGTGGAAAGATAGAAGCGGATTGGGCTTGGTTCTGGATTTTTCCGACTCATCGACGGGGAATAGATCCTCGGGATGGGCTGGAGAAAAGGCATCATTTGCTGGAGGGTGCAGTCTCAAATTGGCTCAAGAAGGCGGTGCTAGGAGCCGGGATCGAGAAGCGGGTAACGGCGCATACGCTGCGGCACAGTTACGCGACTCATCTTTTACAGAGGGGAACTGATTTAAGAACAATTCAGGAGGCTCTGGGGCATTCTAGTGTGAAGACGACCGAGGTTTATACGCATGTGATTCATGCGATGAATGGAAAGGCTAAGAGTCCTTTAGATGATTTGTGATTTATTTTAACGGGAGAATTGGGGAGGTTAGGAGAGATTTGAGGCTGTGTGGGATTTTTTTAGGGAGATATGGATGGGGTGGGTGAAGGTTTAAGGAGAGGTCAAAGGCTAAGAGCCTCTGTCACGGACTGGAGAGAAGGGGATCGGAGTGTGGGAGGATTTTAGGAAGGATCGAAAGCTAAAATACTCTGTTATGACTTGAGGGAAAAGGAGTTAGAATATGAGAGAGGTCAGAGGCTAAGAGCCTCTGTTACGGGTTAAGAGGTGGGGCTTTTAGGCGGGGCCAAAGTGAATGTTTAGGGTGTGGCTTAGCTGTTTGAGACGCTTTTTTTCGCGAGGGTCTAGGAGGACGATGGAGAGACCTTTTTTTCCTGCACGGGCGGTACGGCCGCTGCGGTGGGTGTAGTAGTCGGTTTGTTCAGGGAGCTGGTGGTGGACGACAAAGGAGAGTTCTGGGATGTCGATGCCTCTTGCAGCGAGATCAGTGGCGATGAGGAACTGAATACGATTTTTTTTGAAGGCGCGCATGACTTTATCACGTTCGAGTTGGGTAAGATCGCCCTGGAGCACTCCGACAGAGTGTTGCCGAGCAGTGAGTTGCTTTCCCAGGATGTCTGCTCCGTCTTTGGTGCGGGTGAATATAAGTCCACGGTGATGATTCTGATTTTTCAGAAATTGGTCAATGAAGTCGGTTTTATCTTCTTTAGGGCAGATGGTGTAGCGGTGATCAATGTTGCGGTTTACGACGTTTTTCTGGTCAATCTTTACGGTCTTGGGATCGGGTGACATGCAGGTTTTAACGAGGTCACGTAGGAGAGGTGGGAAGGTGGCGGAGAAAAGCCAGGTGGCTTTACGCGTGCGAGTGAGCTCGATGGCAGCTTTGATCTGGTCCTTGAAGCCCATGGAGAGCATTTCATCAGCCTCGTCTAAGATGAGATGGCGGGTGTGGTCCAGCGAGATGGCTTTTCGTTTAAGGAGGTCGTAGAGGCGACCGGGGGTGGCGATGGCAATGTGGGTGGGACGTTGAAGTTTAGAAATCTGGAGATCGATTTTATCACCTCCAGCGAGGACTTCGGCGAAGATTTTTTGAGGACTGTGTTTTGTGAGTTTAAAGAGGGCCTTCCCGATCTGCTTAGCAAGTTCTCGGGTGGGTGAAAGGATGAGGGCCTGGATATGAGGTTTTTGAGGATTAATTTTGGTAAGGAGGGGTAGGGCGAAGGCAGCAGTCTTTCCAGTGCCGGTTTGCGCTTGTGCGATGAGGTCATTTCCTTTTTCGAGTAGGTAGGGTATGGTGAGGGCCTGAATAGGGGTGGGGGTGTGAATGTTTAGTTCCTCAAGGCTTTGAATGAGGTGTGGTGGAAGGCCTAGAGTTTTAAAGTCGTTCACGATTTGTGGGGTGTAGTAAGTGATGCTATGAATGTAAAGCGAGTGAGGTGGTTGCTAGGGTTTGTAAAAGGATGGGGCTTGTTCCCATCTGGTACGGGATGTGAACGGGGTATTTCTATTATCGTCTTCTTCTTCTTAGTGGGAATAAGTGCGATGATTGAGAGTTCCACGGTGGTCTGAGAAGCGTTCCACGAGGGGAATAAGTGGTGAGGAGAGTCATGGGGTGGCTTTAATGGGGGGAGCAAAATTGGGAATTTCTTTAGTTAGTCCCTTTGTTTAAGATGTTGTTCACAGTTTTATTGGTGATGATTTAAGATGAATGATGATGAGAAATGGATGCAGGTGGCCTTGAAAGAGGGGTGTAAGGCGGTGGGTCTATGTTCGCCGAATCCTCCGGTGGGGGCGGTGCTGGTGAAGGATGGGGTGGAGCTGAGCCGCGGGCATACTCAGGAGGTGGGGGGAAATCATGCTGAGAGGGAGGTTCTGAGCAGGGTGGCGGAGGGTGAGGCACGTGGAGCTACGATTTATGTGACTTTAGAACCTTGCAGTACGCAGGGAAGAACGGGAGCGTGTGTGAATTATTTGATGGAGGCGGGGGTGAGCCGGGTGGTTTATGGGGTGAAGGATCCGAACCCTGATCATGGGGGGAGGGCAGATGGGATCTTAGGAAAGGTGGGAGTGGAGGTGTGCTCGGGGGTTTGTGAGGAGGAGTGTGCGCAGTTAGTGCGGGCCTTTACGATGGTGCAGAATGAGGGGCGTCCGTGGGTAATTGCGAAGAGTGCGATGTCTCTGGATGGGAGAATTACGCGACGACCTGGTGAGGGGCAGTGGCTGACGGGGGAGGAGGCGCGTGAGGGGGTGCAGGAGCTGCGAGGAGAGGTGGATGCGATTCTCACTTCTGGTGAGACGCTACGGCAGGACGATCCTGCCCTGACGGTGAGGAGTGAAGCGGTGTGTGAATCTAAAAAGGGGGTTCTGCGGGTGGTTGTGACGCGGGAGGGAGTGAACGAGAGTGATTATCAATTATTTAAGGATGAGTTTAGGGAGAAGACGGTGGTCTTTGAGAAGGTGGAATTGTACGATGTTCTCCGTACTTTAGCGAGGGATCATGGGGTGAACACGGTGTTGCTAGAAGCGGGGGGATCTCTTTTAGGAGAATTTTCTGATCAAGCGCTTATTGATGAGTGGATTATTTACCTAGCGCCGTTAGTATGTGGGGGTCCTAAGGTGGGTTTAGCTGGGGATGGGGCAGGGAGTTTAGAGGAGCGAATCTCTCTGGAGAAGGTGATGGTAAAGCAGGTGGGTGGGGATCTCTGTGCTCGGGGGGTGGTGAGCCGGGAGGGGAGGAGGGCTCTGGAGCGTTCGTAGTTTAATGAATGGGATTTTGATCAAGAGAAAAGGCTTTCTTCGGTCAAAAGAAAGCCTTTATGGGTGGCGCTGCTGGGCTCAGGGAGGGTTTAAAATTTTTAACGGCGATAGCAGGAGTATCCGTAGCGAGAGGAGCTGAAGCGAGAGCGGCCGCTGTATGACCCACGGTAGTAGTTGCTACGTGTGTAGCTGGGGCGGTAGTAGCGCTGAGTCTTGAAGCTAGTGGGACGACTGAACGATTTAAACTTAGATTTACTAGAGTGGTGACTACGACTGAATTTGGCGTGGTGAACCTTTTTAAGATGAGTGTGAGACCCTCGTGAGAAGTTTTTTACTGAGGAGCGATGGCCGGATGAGAAGTGCTGACCTCGATGGGTCTGGGCGGCGGCGGGGAGGGTAAAGCTAGCAGTCAGGAGGAGTGCAGTGAGGATTAGGAGGTTTTTCATTATATTGTGGTGTTAGGAGGGGTTAAGTGGTGCTGATGGGTATGACTCGGTTTATGCCTTAATCATTCGATTTTTTTACGGTTCCACTTTGGAAGAAGTGGAAAGATGAAGGTTCCAAAATAGAGGATGCATTGTAATGGGGAGATTTCAAGTTGTGTGTTTTAGTAATTTGTAAACCAATTATGAGTGGAAGAGATAAAGGTAGAGAAGCTGAAGGGATTTTCAATGGCATTGAGGATGCGGTCGATGAAGGGAGATCCGAGGGTAAGACGAAAGGGCGAGACGCCGGGGTAGATTTTAAGTCTGGTTTCTTCGAGGTGGCGGACCGTTTGGCTTATGGGATGGCTTATGGCTGGGCCTTTTCAGGTTCTTTTTTAGAGGAGATGTTGCCAGATGATGTGAGGGTGAGTGTCGGTGAGGGGAAGGTGGCCGGAAAGGAAGCTGGAAGAGAAGCGGGGGAAAATTTGGCACGGATGTGGAAGAGGTCTCGATTTTACGAGGGAGAGAAAGATACGGGTGAGGTTCCCCATGAAATCTAGTTTTCAGGAAGATTATACGATAGATTATGAAATTTGGGACGTTTAGAAATTCATAGCAAACTTTTGTTGTGTGTGTGTGCTCAACAGCGGGTCGCCTGTAAGGGGCGATCCGCTGTTGTTTTTTTAGCGAGAGTGGTTTTATGATTCTCTTTTCGCTTGGTGGCGGCATCTCTTGTCTTTGTAAGGATTCTTGTTAGTTTCTTCTTTGCTTATGTATCGCTATCCTAAGGAGTATGATGTTTTGGTAATTGGGGCGGGCCACGCTGGGGTGGAAGCTGCGCTGGCGGCAGCGCGATTAGGGGTGAGGGTGGCGATGTTGACTCAGAACTTAGATACGATCGGTCAGATGAGTTGTAATCCGGCGATTGGGGGTTTGGCGAAGGGCCACATGGTGAGGGAGATCGATGCTTTAGGTGGATTGATGGGGGAGAATGCAGATGCGACGGCGATTCAGTGGCGAATGCTGAATGCAGGGAAGGGTCCATCTGTGCGGGCGCCGAGGGCACAATGTGATAAGAAGGCTTATCAGTTTAGGGTGAAACGGGAAATCGAAGGGATGGAGGGTTTAGATCTTCACCAAGGGAATGTGGCGAAAATTCTCGTAGAGAATGAGGAGGTGCAGGGGGTGCAGACTTCATTACAGATGGAGATCAGGGCTAAGAGTGTGATCCTTTCAGCAGGAACTTTTATGCGAGGGCTGATGCATGTGGGGCTTAAGAATGAGAAGGGTGGTAGGATGGGGGATGCAATCTCTACGGTTTCAGACTCTCTGAAGGAGCTTGGGTTCGAGATAGATCGCTTTAAGACTGGGACTCCTTGTCGCTTAAATGGCCGTAGCCTAAATTTTTCTAAGTGTGAGAGGCAGGATGGAGATGACCCGCCCTCGCTCTTTAGCTATCATCCGGATTTAATCGGGAAAAGGGATGATGAGATTTTCACTTTAAATCACTGGGCTGACGGTAGGTTCCACGTGGAACAAGTGCCGTGTTGGATTACGTGGACGACGCCGCAGACGCATGAGGTGATCCGTGGTAATCTAGACCAGTCGCCGATGTATTCGGGGAGGATTGAGGGGGTGGGTCCGCGTTACTGTCCCTCGATCGAGGATAAGGTGGTGCGTTTCGCGGAGAAAGAGAGACATCAGGTATTCTTAGAGCCCGAGGGGCGGCATACGCTGGAGTATTACGTGAATGGGGTATCGACCTCTCTTCCTTATGAGGTGCAGTATGATTTTTTACGAGAGATTCCTGGTTTAGAGAACTGTGAGATTATCAGGCCGGGGTATGCGGTGGAGTATGATTACTGTCCGCCTACCCAATTGAAGGCAACTCTGGAAACGAAGAGGGTGGGGGGGCTTTACTTTGCGGGTCAGATTAATGGGACTTCTGGTTATGAGGAGGCAGCGGGGCAGGGGCTGATGGCGGGGGTGAATGCGGCACTGAAGGTGCGGGGTGAGGGTGAATTCGTCTTGGGGCGCGATGAGGCCTATCTGGGTGTGATGATCGATGATTTGGTGACGAAGGGTTGCACGGAGCCTTACCGGATGTTTACGAGCCGAGCTGAGTATCGCCTCTTGCTAAGGCAGGATAATGCGGATGAGAGGCTGAGCCCGCGAGCGGTGGAGCTAGGGCTTTTAGGTGGGAGAAAGGCGGAGAATTTCGAGAGGAAGTTGGCGAGGTTACAGGAGGGGCGTGAGTTTATCCGAGGGACGACTCATGAGCGGATTAAAATGGACCACTGGTTCCGGCAGGGTGGGAATGTTTGGGGGGATCTACCACAGGAAATTCGGGATAAGTTCCACGTGGAACTATGGCCTATTCTCGAAGCAGATTTCAAATATGAGGGACATATTGTGCGGCAGCAGCAGGAGGTGGACCGTTTTAAGAAACAGGAGTCTGCGTTTATCCCTGAGGATATGGATTATGAAGTTCTGAATGGACTAAAGGCGGAGGCGCGTCATCGCTTAGGGTCGATCAGGCCTCGCACGCTGGGGCAGGCGGCGCGGATTTCTGGTATTACGCCGGCAGATGTGACGCTGTTAATGATAGCGTTAGAGAAGAGGAGGAAGGCGAGTGAGCTGGGGGCCTAGGCTAGGGAGGCAATCTGGCGCTGTGCCTCATAGAGGACAATGGCAACTGAGGTGGCGAGATTGAGCGAGCGGGTAGATCCCTCTTTCATGGGGATGCGGATGGCTCGGTGGTCTAACCAGTGTTCGGGAAGACCTCGGGTCTCGGGACCGAAGACTAGGAAGTCATGGTCCTGAAATTGCACTTCCCAAGCTGATTTTTCAGCTTTGGTGCTGAGGAGGAAGGTGCGTGCGGTGGGGTGGGCGGCTAGGAGTTCATCGAAGTTTTCCCAGAGGTGAAGGTCGACGTCTTTCCAGTAGTCTAGTCCAGCGCGCCGAACGGATTTTTCATCGAGGGAGAATCCGAGGGGTTTTACGAGGTGGAGAGTGGAGCCAGTGGCGAGGGCTAGGCGACCGATGGCGCCGGTATTATGAGGGATCTCGGGTTCTACGAGGACGATGTGCATATTCTTAAAAAACTATGGGTGAATGAATTAAGAATAAAAAAAGCGAACCAGATGGTCCGCTTTTCTTATAAAGAAGAAGTCTTGTGTGCTGGCTGGGCTAGTCAGCGAGGGCGACATTGATACGGCGACCTTTCTTGTCGAAGAAGACGTTGCCATCAGTGAGGGCGAAGAGGGTGTGATCTTTCCCCATGCCGACATTCGCGCCGGGATGCCACTTAGTGCCACGTTGGCGAATGAGGATGTTTCCTGCGATGACGGTCTCTCCGCCGAATTTTTTAACGCCGAGACGTTTGCTATTAGAGTCGCGACCGTTTTTAACGGAGCCCTGTCCCTTTTTATGAGCCATGAGTAAAAGTGGTAAGTTGTTAAGAGTTTAGCCCTGAATCGAGGTGATCTGGAGCTTGGTGAGGTGGTGGCGGAAGCCGATGGTTTTATGGAAGCCCTTACGGCGCTTGAACTTGAAGGCGACGCCTTTTTTCCCGCGATGCTGCTCGATGACCTTAGCGGTGACTCCTGCACCTTCTACGGTGGGAGCACCTACGGTGGTGTTTTGACCGTCATTCAGGAGGAGGACCTCGCCGAACTTGATCTCTTCATCTGCCTCCACGGGGAGTTTATCGACACTGAGGGTGTCGCCTTCTTGCACGCGGTACTGTTTACCGCCGGTTTTGAAAATTGCGTAGGCCATGAGTAGAATGTTGGCTGAGAGTTGGTGATGACTGGCGGGAGGTGGAATCCCAGTGCGCCCTTCAAGGATGCGGAATTCATCATAGGGACACGGGACGATCAAGGTTTTTTTGAAAAATTAACTGCTTTATTCGTTGTGTGATCGTCTGTTGCCAAAACTTGCCTTTTTTTGCGTTGCTTCGTAGTGCTTTTAGAGATGAGTGAGCTTATTTCCAGATATCTTTCTGATGTGGCGGCGACGTTAGAGCTGGGGCGGGAGATAGGGCGGGGGCTTAGGGGTGGAGAGGTGATTGCGTTATCGGGGGATCTGGGTGCGGGAAAGACGACGCTGGCTCAGGGCTTGGTGGGGAGCTTAGGCTATAGGGGAGAGGTGACTAGTCCGACTTTTTCCTTAGTTCAGGAGTATTTGGGGGGGACCTTGGATGTGTTTCACTTTGATTTCTATCGAGTGGAGGAGGAGTATGAGCTCTTAGATCTAGGGTGGGATGATTATCTGGATCGGGGTGGTCTGGTGATGGTGGAGTGGCCTGCCTTATTCCCGCAGCTTCTTCCAAAAAAGACCCGTTGGTTAGAGCTGAGTCATAAGAATGGAGGGAGATTTATCGAGGAAATTGCTGCTTTCTCTTAGGAGGTGGGAGTGTTTCCGAGATCGTAAATCCTACCGATACGCTGTGCGAGGCTGAGGTCATGGGTGACTAGGACGAGGGTGGTGCCGTGTTCTTTTTGGAGTTCTAGGAGGAGGTCGGCAATTTTCTCTCCGGTCTGGCTATCGAGGGCGCCGGTGGGCTCATCTGCGAGGATGACGCGTGGTTGATTAATGAGGGCGCGGGCTACGGCATTGCGCTGTTTCTCTCCGCCGGATAGTTCACTGGGGCGATGGTTCAAGCGGTTTCCCAAGCCGACCCGCTCAAGGAGTGCGTGAGCGCGTTTACGGGTTTCTTGCTCGCTTTCACTCCAATTTCCGGCGAGACGTGGGGTGAGGACATTTTCTAGAACGGTGAGTTGAGGGAGGAGGTGGTGTTGTTGGAAAATGAAGCCTAGTTCTTGATTACGAAAGCGGGTGGCATCCTGTTCCTTCATCTGGCTGAGGTCTTTACCGCCGATGGTGACTGAGCCGCTGCTGGCTGGGAGGAGAGCGCCTAGGACATTTAGGAGAGTGGTCTTTCCGCTTCCGGATGGGCCTACCACTGCGCAGGCGCTGCCTTCTTCCACGGAGAAGTTGAGCTTATGAAGAACTTCTATGACCTCGCTTGATGTTTCAAAACTCACGCTTAGCTCACGCACTTTAATCATAGGGGTATTTTAGCTCCTTTCCCCCGCTCTCAAAGTCCTGATTCGTGGGAGGTCTTTTTTGGAAGTAGGAGTGTGGAGAGGGTGATGTTTATGTGAGTCCCACGGCTCGGCGCACGCGGTCGAGGACCTTAGTGGCTTCTTCACGGGCTTTGTGGGCTCCTGCTTGCAGAACGGCATCGACTTGATCGGGATTTGCCACGAGTTCGGCGCGGCGGGTTCTCATCGCGGAGAAGTGGTCCCAGTAGGCCTCGGCTAGGCGTTTTTTAAAATCTCCGTAGCCGCAGCCGCCCTGTTCGTAGTCGGTGATCATTCTTTGGTGATCTTCTTCTGAGGCGAAAAGGGAGTAGAGAGCGAGGATGACGGAGTTTTCCGTGGGTTTAGGGTCTTCTACGGCGGCGGAGTCGGTCTTGATCCGCATGATGAGTTTTTTACAGGGCTTTTCTTCGCCGAAGATGGGTAGGGTGTTATTATAGCTTTTGCTCATTTTCTCTCCATCGAGGCCTGGGACCTTTGCAACCCCTTCACGGATACGGGCCTTTGGTAAGACAAGCGTTCCTTCACCGTATTGCTCGTTGATCTTACCTACGAGGTCCCGCGTGACCTCGAGGTGCTGTTTTTGGTCTTCACCCACTGGGACGATGTGGGAGTCATAGAGCAAAATGTCTGCTGCCATGAGAGCGGGATAGGCGAAGAGGGCATGATTGGCGGAGAAGCCCTTGGCGATTTTATCCTTATAGGAATGGCAACGCTCGAGCAGACCCATGGGGCAGAGGGTGGAGAGGATCCATGCCAGCTCGTTCACTTCTGGGACGGCACTTTGTTTAAAAAATACTCCTTTGCTGGGGTCAAAGCCGCAGGCTAGAAAGTCGATGGCGACGTTACGGACGTTCTCGCGCAGTTCGGCGGGGTCGTGCGTGGTGGTCATGGCGTGGTAGTCGGCGATGAAGTAGTATCCATCTCCTTCGCCCTGTGCATCGATCGCGGGTTTTATCGCACCGAAGTAGTTCCCTACGTGTAGCTTACCGCTGGGTTGTAAGCCGGTTAAAATTCTCATAAGGGGGAGTTACGTTGTTAATTGATAAATCAAAAGGCCAAATGCGGGACCGCTATGGGAAAAGATGAGGCCCTGCCAAGAGGTGGGGAAGCGGGTTCATGGTCTTTGGCTTGCTATCTCGATTTATTTTTAGCTTACTGCTCCTGTGAAAATCGTGCCCTTCTTAATAGGATTGTTTTTGATGATGGAGATTGCTTTTGCGGATTTAAAAATCCCGCGCTCGGTCTTCACCATGGACCGCTTAGATGAGGCGAAGAGTGAGGCTTTGGAAAAAGAGAAACCCTTGGTCTTTGTATGGACGAATCCGGGTTCGACTTGAGGACCCTGTCTCGCGACCAGTTCGGAAGCGTTTAAGTCATTTAAAAAAATTGGGCCGGTTGTTTTCATGCACTCTAAACAGATGGAAAAATATCCGGCACCGCTTGGGGTGAAGAAAATCTTTAAAAAAGGGGGCACTACGATCCCTGTTGTCTTCGTCACCACTGCTGATGCCGAAGAAGGCCTCATGGCGGTCTCCTATAACAAAATGAAGGCGGACATGCGTGATGCGGTGAAATCGGCGGCGGAGGCACTCAAGGGGAAAAATGTCCTCGGTGCTAGTGCGGCGAGCAGTGAGGAGGAGGAGGCTAAAAGCTTATCTGGTGATTCTCGAGAGGAGCTTAGCGAGTGGACTAATAATGAGGGTGTTACGATCGAGGCTCAGGCAATACAGATTGATCTGACTGAGGTTACCTTCCGTCTGGCGAGTGGGAAGGTGGTCAAATACCCCCTTGCAAAGTTATCGCAGGAGAGCCGTGAGCGTTTGAAAGAGCAGTTCCAGAGTGAATAGGACTGGGAGTGGTCTCAGCATTAGACAGTGCTTGCGGGCTTTCCCGCTTGAACATTATCCGTGAAATGGTCAGCGTTTGGCTGTGTTTAAGCCACGTTGGAAAAAAGAGGCTCAGCTCCTGCTTAAGGGTGCTAAGAAGTTCCTCCATTATAAGAGAGACCTCCTCGCCCCAGACCGCGTCGCCGAGATTGAGTCTCGCCGAGTGGATCTCAAGGCAGCCATTCGGGCAAAAGATCTGGATGCGGTAAAAGAGTGTTCTAAGCAGGTGCGTAATACTTGTGAGAAATCTCTCGCGCACTACCGGCAGCCTACTTGGTTACAGGAGAATGTGGAGGTCTATTGGGTGGCTATCGTGGTGGCCCTTGGTATCCGCGCTTATTTTCTCCAGCCCTTCCGCATTCCTACCGGATCTATGCAGCCTTCCTTAAATGGCATCGTGGCGACGAGTAAGCATGAGGAGGCTGATTGGGAGAAACCGTGGTTCGGTAAGCGGGTGGCGGATTTTGTCCTCTCGGGGCGGAGTTATGAGAATGTCATCGCTAAGAAAGATTTGAATATCCGTGATATGAAGGACGCGAGCTTCTTCCTTTTCTCGCGCACCAAGATTTTCTTTGATGATGGGAGCCATGTGGTCATTGGCAGTCCATTGAATGAGGCGGCGAGTATCGACACGATTTCTCAGGCTCTCGAAAGAGGGAAGAGAGGAATAAGGCCGCACTTTAAGGAGGGTGATCCTATTTTCAAAGGATACCTTACTTCTGGGGACCTCGTCTTAGTGGATAAGGTTTCGTACCACTTCCGCCAGCCTAAGCGTGGAGAGTCCTTCGTCTTTGACACCCGTGATATTAAGACAGGTGGTCCGGCATCACTGAGCAGTCAGGATGGTGGCACTCATTACATTAAGCGCCTAGCGGGTGTGCCGGGGGATGAGATTCAGATTAAACAGCCTGATCTTTGGATCAATGGGACCATTGCTCAGGAACCTACCTTACAGAGAGTGATGGCGATGAAGCCGGATGCGAAAGGTACTCCTTACACCGGTTATACCAATCCACTTGGTAGTCTTAAGCAGCCGAGCGCTTTCCGCGACCGGAGCTTCTCGGTGAAGTTGGAGGATGATCCTGAGGAGGGGAATAACTACCGCGAGTTTTTCGCCTTGGGGGATAATTCGCCATCGAGCCTCGATTCCCGTTACTGGGGATCGGTGAAACAGTATAATCTTGTGGGGCCTGCTTTTCTCTCACTCTGGCCCTTCACAAGTGGCCACTGGGGGCTTATTAAATAATGGCTGCTGATCCCTCCTCTGCTGAGATTACTCAGAAGGCGAAGTCTAATCTAGCCTTTGCCCTGAGGTGTGTTCCTGCGGAGCGGAGGCGGCACTTAGTGAGTTTCTATGCCTTTTGCCGCGTGATCGATGATCTGGCTGATGATCTAGAGCTTCCGATCGGGAAGAAAAAAGAGGGCCTCGCAGGGTGGCGGGCGATCTTTGATCAGGGTGAGGTGAATCCCAGCTTAGGTTTAGAGGAACTACAGCGCGAGGTGCTGGAAGTACGAGATCTTTACGAGATCCCCTCAGAGTATTTTACCAATGTGATCGAAGGTTGTCAGATGGATCTCCAGCCGCAGCGTTTCGGGACTTGGCCGGATTTACAAGAATACACTTACCGTGTGGCTTCTTCGGTGGGCTTGGTCTGCCTTCCGCTTTTCGGGGCGGATTCTCAGCGGGCGCATGATTATGCGGTGACTTTAGGGCACGCTCTCCAACTGACAAATATCCTGCGTGATATTGCGGAGGATCTTTCTAATGGGGCCCGTATTTATGTGCCGCTTCATGATCTAGGGCGCTTTACTTATACGGAGCGTGATTTGATAGGCCGCGTGCATGATGGCCGCTTTTTAGCCTTTATGTCTTATCAGGCGGATCGTTGTGAGGAGCTGTATCAGAAGGCGAGTGAGCTCTTACCACGGGAGGATTATAAGGCGCTTCTTGCTCCCCGGGTGATGCACCGGATTTATCATACTTTGCTCAAGAAGATGCGTGCTGATCAGTTCAGGGTGTTTGACCGGCGTTATCGCCTGAGTAAGCTGCATAAGTTGAGCTTATTAGTGAGGGAGCGTTTTTCATGAGAGGAGTTTTAGGGCGTTTTGTAGGGTGTCGATCTCGGCGGGGTTCTTGTCTCGGCGGATGGCTTTGATCCTGGGGAAGCGTAGGGCTAGGCCGGAGTCGTGGCGCTTTGAGGGGCGGATTTTATCAAAGGCGATTTCTAGGACGATGCTGGGTTCCACCTTTAGGACGCGACGTGAAATTTTCTCGATCGTGGTTTTCTGGAAGTGCTCGGTCAGTTCTTCAATCTCCTCATCCTTAAGACCGGTGTAGGCTTTTCCTAGTGTCCGGAGTTCACCGGAGTTTTCATCGCGCAGGGCGAAGGTGTAGTCTGAGAGGACGCCGGCTCGCTTCCCGTGGCCTTGCTGTGCGGCGATGACGACGCAGTCTAGGGTGGGCATGACTCCTTTTAGCTTCCGCCATGCTTGGCCTCTGCGGCCGGGAAGATAGAGGGAGTGGGGGTCTTTCGCGATGAGGCCCTCGTGGTCCTGAGTGAGGGCTTTTTTAAACTCTCTTTGTAGGGAGCTGAGGTCGTGACTGGCTGGGCGGGCGAGGGGGATGGTGGAGAAGGGACTGCTTAGGTGGAGAGCTTCTAGGGCGGCGCGCCGTTCGCTGAGTGGGCGGTCGAGGAGGCTGCGCTGGTGGTGGAGGCAGTCGAAGGCGATGAAGCGGACGGGGATGGCGGGGCCTAGGAAGAGGTCGCCCTGTGTGTTTTTACGGCCAAGTCGTTTTTGGAGGTCGAAGAAGTTGAGACGTTTTCCTTCAGCGTAGGCGATGAGTTCACCATCGAGAATACAGGGTGGGAGGGTGCGGGCGGCTTCGAGGATCTCGGGAAATTCATCATCAAGTGGGCGGAGGTCACGGGAGAAGAGGTGAGTGCTGGTGGGGGTGATGTGGAGTTGGCTACGGATTCCATCGTACTTAGGTTCTAGCCAGAGCGGGCAGTCTGGATCATCGTGCCAGGTGATGATCTGCTCGGCGCTTTCGCAGGGGGAGGCGAGCATGGGCCGGATGCCGCTACCGGGGCGGAGCTGGATCTGGGCGAGGTTTCCTTGCTGGGCGGCGAGGGCGCTTTCTCCGAGGTCTCCGGTGAGCATGGTGGCGTAGCGGACCTCGCTGAGGGGGCAGTGAAATGCGGCGGAGATTGCTTCTTCATAAAGTCCTTCCTTAGTCCCTGCTCTGAGGCTGCCGGTGAGGAGGCGGATGATGGTTTCTCCTTCAGCGGGGTGGCATTTTTTTAACCATGTGGCGAGGAGGTTGGTTTTACTAAGGGAGCCTTTGGCCTGTTGGAGTGCCTGAAAGTTCTGGGCGATTTCTGGGATAGAGTAGGGCTGGGGGTGGAGGGTGGCTTGCTCTAGGAGGAGGCGGGCGCTGCGGGCGGAGTCGTTTTGCTGGGCGGAGATGCTTTTATACTGGGCGAGGGGGAGTCCGGTGGCTTCGAGGAGGGCTTGGCGAATGGTGGCGTGGCCTAGGTGGCTGGCGTTTTTTGCGGAGAGCCAGCGGGTGACGAGAGGGAGTTCTTCTCCGCTGCGGTTTCTGAGGTAGGTGGCGAGGAGGTCAGTTTTTTTGAGCCTGGAGGGGGTTTGGCTGAGGGTGGCAAGGAGGGTGCTGAGATCATGCAAGTCTCCTGCAGGGCGCGGGAGGTTTTTTGGAATGCATAAATCTGGGGAGGATGAGTGGAGGAGCTCGAGCTGGTCATCACCGTAGATGGACCATGCTTCATGTCCACGGGCGCGGAGGTCTGCGGCGAACTCACGCGTGCTGCCGTGGAGGGTGTAGATGAGGGAGGGGGAGACTTTTTTTATGGCGCTGAGGAGGCCGGGGTAGTCGGCGTGGTCCGAGAGGGGGATGACTCGGTCCACTTGGTAGCGGTATTGTGAGCCGGGGGTGAGGGCCCAACCCGAGAGCATGGCACTGCGGCGTTTTTTATGGGTCCGGAGGAGGCGGGAGCGGAGGGCACTGGGTGGGGCGACGATGGCGACGCCGGGAGGGATACTTTTCCCAAGAAGGACGGGTGCGGGGAGGGTGACGCCGAGGTCGCGGCAGGCCTCGGTCATCTCAAAGACGGGTTTAGTGACGACGGCGGGGATGTGAGCGCGGGCGAGGATGGCGAGTGCTTCTTGGGCCTTACCGAGGGAGTAGGCGAGGAGGATGGGGTTATCGCCCTCATCCAGTGCTTCTTGGGTAAAGCGGGTGAGCTCTGCTTCGATCTGGGCGGAAGGGGGGAAGATGAAGTGAGGCCGCCCGAAGGTGGTCTCCATGATGAGGATATCGGCTGGGGGAAAGTCAGCGAGCTCTGCGGTATGGGAGGGGCGGGTTTTAAAGTCACCCGTGTAGAGGAGAGAGTGGTCCTCGTGCTGGATGCGGATCATCGCGGAGCCGGTGATGTGTCCTGCGGGGTGGAGGGTGATTTTATGTCCTTTGATGAGTTTTTCTTCTCCCCAGTCTAGAGTCTCGATGACGGAGGCTTTTACGCCGTAGCGCTTGGTAAGGATGTGCCCGGTTCCTTTCGAGCAGAGGATGTGCTGGTGCCGGGCGAAGTGGTCGGCGTGCCCGTGTGAGACGAAGGCGAAGGGAGAGGGGCGGTGAGGGTCCAGCCGCAGTCCGATCTCTGGGAGGTGCAGTGATTTAGGAATGAAGTGGAGCGGCACGGCAGAGGGTAGGACGGGACGCCGGATTTGCGAATGGGAACTTGTGAAGGGGAGAAGGGTTTAACGTGGCTGGGCCTGGGGATGCTGGCTGAAGAGTTGGTGGAAGATGGGGCTAAGGTAGTGTAGGGAACCGGAGCGGGTGAGGTGATCATCATCCCGGTAGTAGGAGCGTTCGGCGTAGATTTTTAGGCCCTTGCCTTCTCGGAAAAACTGGGGGCTGGGGTCGATGATGCTTAGACCGTTTCCGGAGAGTTGGGCGAGGGAGTCCATCGTTCTTTTTTGGCGGGCAGCGTGTGCGTGGGGGCTGGTGGTGAACTGTGCTAGGCTGTCTAGATACGGGAAACGTTTCCTCATGTAGAAGAGTCTCGCGTTAGAGGTGGTGGTGCTTTCTGGGACTTGCTGAAGGATGGCGAGTGAGATGCCGTGCGCTGCGAGGCGTCGGTGCATGTGCTTAAGCTGGCGGAGAAGGGCGCTGGCGGAGTCAGTGAATTCCGGCTCAGAAAGCATGGAATCTACCACCATGGTGGCGAAGTGATGAGAAGGCCGCTCGCCAATCATCTCGACCTGACTGTAGCCTTCACAACGTGCGACCCAGCGGCCTACTAGAATGAGCAGGGCGGGCCGTTCAGCGATGATTTCCTGAAGGACGCGCTCATTCATGGCAGTCATTTCCTGAGCGCTCTCGTGGTCCATATCAGCGAACCAAAGACCGGTGACGGGAGGGGTGCCATTATTCACGTAGGCCCGTCCTTTTAGGTCGAGCTGCCGTGCGCTGTGGTCTACTGCAGGGCTGGCCGAGGCTCCGTGACTATCCCCCCAGAGGATGAAGTCGATAGGACCCGAGTGTTCTGCGCCGATAGGCACTGCGACGCTCTCTGCGCTGGTGAACTCTGCGCCATTCCACTCGATATCCTCAATGATCAACCGCAGCTCTGGAGGGTAACGCTTTGGCAAACCTCCGCTGAGTTTAATGCTGAGTGCGATGCAGACGAGGCTGAGGCTAGAGGCCGCGCCGAAGACTAAGGCCTGCGTCTTTCCTTTCAAAAAACCACCTTTACGGAACGGCGTTTCCACCCAGCGCCAAGACAGGTAGGCCATGGCGAATGATGCGAGGAGTAGGGAGCACTTCCACTTAAAGTTCAGCTCTAGATTGACCTCTCTGGCGAAGACGAGTAAGGGCCAGTGCCAGAGGTAGAGTGAGTACGAGATAAGCCCTACATTCACTAGAATTTTTCTGCTCAATATCCTCCCTGTCCGTGTGCTCCCGCCTCCTAGGATGATCAGGGCCGCACCCAGAACTGGAGGCACGGCGGCGGGGCCCGGAAAGGGGGTGCTGCGGTCAAAGAGAAACATCGGCAGGAGCACGAGGATGAAGCCGATCGATGAAAGAACCTCCCTAGTAGGTCCGCCAAGTCTGAGCGATGGGAGCATTGCCAAAATCCCCCCCGCGAGCAGTTCCCAAGCCCGTCCCGGGAGTAAGAAGAATGCCTCCTCAGGATCATGCGGAAGTTCCCAGCAAGCCCACAGGAAGGATAGGAGTGCCACCCCAGAAAAAAACCAGATCGTCCCCGCCTGACTCCGCTTCCAGACCAGCAGTATGATGAGGGGAAAGAGGAGATAAAATTGCTCTTCTAGCGCGAGGGACCAAGTGTGGAGTAAGGGTTCTAAATCTGAGCTCTCGGCAAAATATCCTGCATCGCGACTGAAGTAATAATTCGCTGCGAGCAGGCTGTGAGCCATCGCGCTACTGGCTAGCGAGGCGAAGCGTTCAGGAGTCTGTAAGCAGCCCGCGAGGAGTAAAGTCACCCCCACCATCACTAGGGCTGCTGGAGCGATTCTGCGCACCCTCCTCGCCCAAAAGTCCCGCAGTGAGAAGCGCTCCTCCTGCAGTGCTCTTTTCAAAATCCCCGTAATGAGAAATCCGGAAATCACAAAAAAAACATCCACCCCCACAAAGCCTCCCGGGAATCCCAGCTCGAGGTGAAACAGCACCACGCCTATCACTGCGACTGCTCGTAAGCCATCGATCTCCGCGCGGTAGTGGCCCTTGCTCACCCTCTCGTTCCAGTCTGAGTTTTAGCCCTAGCCCTAGCTCTAACTGAGGCCGTTTTTACCAGCGGAGAGACTGGGGGTCTTTCCCGCGCCCTCCCGCACCTCCTTGGAGCGGCCCCAGAGCTCGTCACAGAGAGCGTCGAACTCTGCGCCCGCCCCGTTGACCTCTGCTTCCAAATCTCCATCGTTCCGTCCGGTCAGCGTCATGGAGCAGTCCTCGCTTAATTTTGCTGCGTAGCTCTGCTCCTCTTTTAGTAATTTCGCCCGCTTTATGAACTCGCGGCAACTCTCCTCATCTAAGGCATTCTCGACGCGACGTTGCGTTGCCGTCAGAGCGAGTTCTAGCTGCATCCTCGGCATGACTGCCACGATCGTGCGCCGTGGTTTTTGGAACTCCACTCCATCCCAATCAATCTCTGTGCCCTCATGATCAGGGGCTAGAACATCCTTACCTAAAAGGAAATTTGCGATTCCCTCTGCGATCCAAGTCGCTAATCTTTTAAAGGGTCCACCTCTGCCTTCTTCGCCGTTCATCGGGAGGACTATAACACTTCTCTGCCATCAATGCGCGATCAACCTTTACAAACTCGCCCCTCCTTGGCAGATACACCAAGTTTTAGACCAAAAGTTTTAAAAAATGCCGAAGGACACCAGCATCAAAAAAATTCTCGTCGTAGGAGCAGGCCCCATTGTCATCGGACAAGGATGTGAGTTCGACTACTCCGGCACTCAGGCCTGTAAAGCTCTCCGTGAGGAAGGCTATGAAGTCATCTTGGTCAACTCTAACCCCGCTACCATCATGACGGATCCGCAATTTGCGGAGCGCACCTACATCGAGCCCATCACCCCAGACTCGATCGAGAAAATCATCATTAAGGAGCGGCCAGATGCCCTCCTTCCCACCCTTGGTGGACAGACCGCGCTGAATGTCTCTATTGAGCTCTTCGAGGCCGGCACCCTAGATAAACATGGGGTCAGGATGATCGGCGCGAATGCGGACGCGATTGATAAGGGAGAAAACCGCCAGCGTTTTAAGGACGCCATGATAAAAATTGGCCTAGACCTTCCCATCTCAGGGGTCGCTCACTCCATGGAAGAGGCTAAGAAAATTGCGTCAGATATTGGCAGCATGCCCCTCGTCATCCGCCCAGCATTCACCCTTGGTGGCACCGGAGGAGGAATCGCCTATAATAAAGAGGAATTTGAAACCATCGTCCACCGAGGGCTGGACCTCTCGCCCACCACTGAAGTCCTCGTAGAAGAGTGCCTCCTAGGCTGGAAAGAATATGAAATGGAAGTCATGCGCGACCATGCTGATAACTGCGTGGTCATCTGCTCCATTGAAAATCTGGACCCCATGGGCGTCCACACGGGAGACTCCATCACCGTCGCGCCTGCTCAGACCCTCTCGGACCGTGAGTATCAAATCATGCGGGACGCCTCCTTCGCCGTCATCCGTGAAATCGGCGTAGAGACCGGTGGGTCGAACATCCAGTTCTCGGTCGATCCTAAGACCGGCCGCTGCATCGTCATCGAGATGAATCCTCGCGTCAGTCGCTCCTCCGCCCTCGCCTCTAAGGCCACAGGCTTCCCCATTGCGAAAATCGCGGCCAAGCTCGCCGTCGGATACACCCTTGATGAATTGCCAAATGACATCACGCGTGAAACTCCTGCCTCCTTTGAGCCCACCATCGACTACGTCGTGACTAAGGTGCCGCGCTTCACTTTTGAGAAATTTCCCACTGCAGATCCCGTCCTCACTACCTCCATGAAGGCGGTTGGGGAAGCCATGTCGATTGGCCGCACCTTTAAAGAATCTCTCCAGAAATCCCTGCGCTCGCTGGAGACTGGGCGCTTCGGCTTCGGCTTTGATGGGAAAGATCCCGTCGCTTCTCGTGAAGACATCGAGCGGAAGCTCATGGTTCCTAACGCAGAGCGCATCTTCTGGCTGAAAGTCGCCTTTGAACAAGGCTGGACGATTGAAGAGATTTTTGACGCCACCCAGATCGACCCCTGGTTCCTGGAGAATATGCGCGTCATCGTAGAGGAAGGGAAGGACCTCGAAAACCTAGATCTCCGCCGTGCTAAGAAACTCGGCTTCTCAGATGTGCAAATCGCCCACGCGCGAGGCATCACCCAAGATGAAGTCCGTGCTGAACGGAAAGAAAAAGGCATCATTCCTACCTACCGTCTGGTCGATACCTGTGCGGCGGAATTTGAAGCAGCCACTCCCTATTACTACTCCACCTATGGTGATGAGAATGAGGCACGTGAGACCGAGGCGAAAAAGATCGTCATCCTCGGAGGTGGGCCAAATCGCATCGGTCAGGGGATCGAGTTCGACTACTGCTGTGTGCACGCCTCCTTTGCCCTGCGGGAGCTCGGCTATGAGTCCGTCATGGTGAACTCTAACCCCGAGACCGTCTCCACGGACTATGACACCTCAGATAAACTCTACTTTGAGCCCCTTACCCTAGAAGATGTTCTGAATATCTGTGATCAGGAAAAACCGGATGGCGTCATCGTCCAGTTCGGAGGGCAAACTCCCCTGAATCTCGCGGCGGATCTAGAGCGGCACGGCGTCCCCATCATCGGCACCAGTCCTAAGTCCATTGAGCTTGCCGAAGACCGGAAATTCTTCTCCGCCCTTCTCGATAAAATCGGCCTAAAGCAGGCTGAGGCTGGCACCGCCGTCTCAGAAGATGAGGCCGTAGCCATCGCCGAGCGCATCGGCTATCCCGTCCTCGTCCGTCCCTCCTTCGTCCTTGGTGGGCGGGGGATGATGATCGTCTATAACCATGACGAGCTGCGCACTTACATCCGTAATGCCACCGACATTGCCCCAGATCGCCCCATCCTCGTAGACCGCTTTCTAGAAAACGCCACTGAGATTGACGTGGACTGCATCTCTGATGGTGACACTGCAGTAGTCGGCGCCATCATGCAGCATATTGAGCAAGCTGGAATCCACTCCGGCGACTCTGCTTGCGTCATTCCAGCCTTCTCGCTGAGTGAAAAGATCAAGAGCGAGATCATGACCGGAGCTAAGGCCCTCGCTCAGGAGCTAGAAGTACGAGGACTCATGAACATCCAGTTCGCCGTGAAGGATGAAGAGCTCTACGTCATCGAGGTGAATCCCCGTGCTAGCCGCACCGTGCCCTTCGTCTCTAAGTCCATCGGCATCCCCCTTGCTAAGCTCGCCGCGAAAATCATGGTCGGAGAAAAACTCGTGGACCTTGGCTTTACTGAGGAAGTCCTCCCACCCTGCTTCTGTGTGAAAGAGGCAGTCTTCCCTTGGGGGCGCTTCCCCGGCATCGACATCGTGCTAGGACCAGAAATGAAATCTACGGGTGAAGTCATGGGCGCAGACCAGGATCTGGGCATGGCTTACGCTAAGGCACAGATTGCCGCCTTTAATCCGCTTCCTGTGAAAGGGAACGTCTTCTTCTCCGTCAATGATCGTGATAAAGACCGTGCCGTTCCAGTCGCCCGTGACCTCGCTGACCTCGGCTTCCAGATTCAGGCTACCGGAGGTACTTATAAACGGCTTCAGGAAGAGGGCATCGCCGTGAATCGCCTCTATAAACTCGCCGAGCAAAAGCGTCCTAACGTCATCGACATGATGAAAAATGGCGACATCGACTTCATTATCAACACTCCCAGTGGGCATGAAGCGAGAGAAGACGAGGTCAAAATCCGCTCTGGAGCAGTTCAGCATAAGATCAGTCACTGCACGAATCTCGCTGCGGCAGAAGCCTGCGTGAAAGCCATCCGCTCCCTTCAAGAACGCGAGTTCACTGTCACCCCCCTCCAAGAGCACCATAAACTGAGCCCAGTCCAGTAGCAGAGGCTCTTAGCCTCTGACTGCCAGATCGGGCCTCCGCGTAAACCATAAAAAGGCTTCTACAAATCTCTAGTGAATGTTAACTAATGCAGCGCGATGAGTCAGAAAAAGGAAGTGCTTACCTCGACCGCCTCACCGGAGTCCCGTCTACCATCACGGGAGCGAACTTTAGCGGAGCTCAGCGAGCAGCTTGCACAGCCCTTAACCGAGAACGAGCGGGCGGCATCACTCAGGTCCGTGAGGAAGCTCAGCGTAGGGAACAGGTTCAGGCTGATGTATGGCGCCACGTTTTTACCGGAAGACTGACTGAGTGGGAGGTCCCCATCATCCCGCTCGAAAAGATGGGAGTCCGTGTAGAATTTCCTTTTCTATGAGAGACTAGCATAGAGGGGTTCTGGAGAGTGCTTCCTTTTGAGAAGCGGTACTCTCTTGCTAGGCTAAGGACGCGCGTGGAGATTTTGGGCTTTATTCGGTGGTGAAGCAGCTTGCGGGGAGTCCGGCGCTGTTGATGAGGTTAGCGCCCTCGGGATTAGAGGCCCATGCGTAGCGGGCTTTGCTGGGGTTTTTTAGCTTATCGTGGGAGAGGATGATGTTTTCTCCGACGATGTGAGCTTTGGCCCAGTGCCACTGGCCGTCGGCGCCGGCGATCTCGAAGCGTTGAGGGGATTTCCCGTCCCGAGTTTTTAGCCCTTGGGCATGTTCGAAGGAGAGGGTGATTTTGCCATTTTTCTGCTCCATTCCGGAGTAAAGAGGGCCGGAGACGATGAGGTCTTGGCGGCCGTAGTCTTTGGCGAGGGCCCAGCGGGCGAGTCGCTCACCGACGTCTTTTTTGTTCTTGGGGTGAATGTCACGGGGGTCACCGATGTCGTTAGTGACGGCCATGCCGCTTTTAGGGATGGATTTTAGGGCGCGGCGCATCTCATCCTGGACGAGGGCCCAGTCACTCTCGATTCCTGGCTTGTTACTTGCTTTGCGGTAGTTGGCGAGCTGGACCCAGTAGAAGGAGAGGTCATGTCCCCAGCGCTGGCGCCAGTCTGAGATGAGGCAGCCTAGGAGTTCTTCATAGTGTTCGGCGGTGCCTCCATTCGCGTTGGCCTCACCTTGGTACCATATGGCGCCTCGGTTGCCGTATCCGATGATGGGTGCAATCATGCCATTGTAGATGACTCCAGGCATGTTCGGGTCTTCGTCTGGGTGGATGGGCTGGCGTGGGGCGCGGGGTTTACGGCCTTTTTTGTTCGCGGTCCAAGCGGCGAGTTTTTCTTGGTGTTCTTTAATTTGCCTTTGGTAGCGAGCATTTGCCATTTCTGGATCAAAGGCGGCGGAGGCTTTGGCTTTCATGTCTAGGAGGTCTTTACCAGCGGGAAGTTTGGCGAGGGCCTGCTCACTGGTGAAGGCCTGAACTGGTTTGGCCCCCCAAGAGCATGCGATGATGCCGATGGGTACTTGGAGCTCGGCGCGCAGGCGCTTGGCGAAGTAGTAGCCTACGGCGGTGAAGGAGCCGGTGTTCGCACTCCGGGTGTCCTTCCAGTTTCCTTGGAAGTCGTTCTGGGGTGTTTTGGCGGCGGCATCAGAGGAGACGAAAACGCGGAGGAGAGGGTCTGTGGCTTCAGCGACTTCTTTTTCTCCTTGGTGGCTTTTTGAAACCTGCCATTCCATATTCGACTGGCCGGAGGCGATCCAGACTTCTCCTACTAGAACGTTCTGGATGGTTCTTTTACTTTCACCGCTCTGAATGGTGAGCTCGCTTCCGGTGGAGTTGGCTTTCAGTCCCTCGAGCTCGATTTTCCACTTGCCCTCTGCGCCGGCCTTGCTGTGGTATTTTTGGCCAGCGAAGGTGATTTCTACGCTGCTGCCGGGCTGGGTCCAGCCCCAGATATGGGCCGAGCTTTCTTGCTGAAGGACCATGCCATCTGAGAAAATTTTGGGGAGCTTGAGCTCTGCGAGGCTGTGGAGGGAGCTGAGAAGGAGGAGGAGTGGGGCGAGGACTTTCATGGTTATGGACTGAAGCTTACTGGCTTACGGGGAAGGGGGAAAAGGTCTTTCAAGATGTCTCCTTGCACAATAGAAAAGTGAGCTTCATCATAGGGTGATGAGAGTGCTTCTGTGTTGGTTATTTCTAGGTGGGTTCTGCTTAGGGGAGACTCTGATTCCGATGCCGAGGGAAATTCAATTCGGGCAGGGGGGATTAAGGGTGGATGTGCAGACGATGGTGATTGCGCCGGAAGAGCTGACGGTCCCAGCGCAGGTGATCACGGCGGCCTTGCAAAAGATGAGCGGAGCTCTGCACCATGTGCGGACTCCTAAGCAGCTGGGACGGATTCAGATCCGACGTGCGCTGCGTTTAGAACTTTCTAAAACTGGAGGTGGGGAGGGGGCTGAGGTGCCAGGCTATTATGAGCTGCAGGTGACGCCTGAGGGGGCTACAATTAAGGGGGCTGATCTGGCGGGGGTGATGAATGGGGCGCAGACTTTTGTGCAGTTACTGCCGGTGACGAGTAAGCCGCTTCCTCTGGCGATGATTCCGAGTCAAGTGATCCGAGACTGGCCCGAGACGGAACGGCGGATTTTCCACCTTGATGTGAGTCAGCATCTTTTTCCGCTCGCGGAGTTAAGAGGAATCATTGATTGGCTGTCTTTTCATAAGCTGAATGAATTTCATCTTAAGTTAAACGGGGATGCGGGCTGGCGGATGGAGAGCTTAAAGTTCCCGAAGCTTCATGAGCTGGGAAGCGTGCGTGAGTCTACGCCTCCTCTGGCTGATCCGACGGGGAGTGATTCTACCCAGTATGCGGGTTATTATCCGCAGGAGGGTTTACGGGAGTTAGATAAGTATGCGCGGGAGCGGGGGGTGGAGCTGGTGCCCTGCTTTACCTTTGTGACGGGGGCCTCAGCCTTGATCGCGGCGTATCCAGAGCTGGGAGCTGCACCTGCGGAGGTCGCTAGCTCTTGGGATGAGCGTGAGGTGGGGGTGAAGATGGCGCCTACGACGATTCAGTTTTTCCGAGAGTTTTTTAATGAGCTTGTGACGGTTTTTTCTTCTAAATTTGTGCGTTTGGAGGGTGAGGGCAAAGAGTTCCATGCAATTCTCAGTCAGTTACTTGCTAAAAATCAGCGGGAGTTATTTTCTGGAAGTAGGATGGCTCGGTCTGATTTCTCGATCTATGGACGCCCGGAGGATGCGGAACTTTTAGCGAGTGTGAAACTCCGAGCAGAGGTGGGCTTGAATCCTCTTCGCAAGGTTTATGGTTTACGATCTAGAGAGCGGGCTGAGGCGACTTTACGGACACGCTTTGTACCAGATATTGCCAAGCTGCAGTATCTTGTCTTTCCTAGGCTGGCGGCGTTTGCAGAGGCGGTGTGGCTTCCTTATGAGGGGCGCGATTATGAGGCTTTTCGAGGGCGTGTGGATGGGCTGATTTCACGCTATCGAGTGATGGGGCTCCAGCCATCACTCCCATACGATCCTCCGAGTGGAGAGGTTTTAGGCGGTGCGGTGGTGGGGACTTCTTTGGTGGGGCGGGCAGACCATGGGGTGGAGATGGTGTTCGATGGAAGGGTGGATACGTTCTTTTGGTCTGAGGGGGCTTTAGAGAAGGGAGATTATGTAGCGATCGAATTTCCTTGGCCTATTGAGGGGGATCTTACGGTGGCGACAGGTGGATGGGGCGAGGCGAGGGGGCTTTTCAAAGGGGTTTTATCGGACGGGGTGCTGGATCTTTCCGCTGACGGTGAGGTGTGGGATGCGGCGGCGGAGTTTTTCGATGGTTTGGCCACGGTGACGATGCCTAAGGGGACACGCTTTGCGCGGATCCGAGTCTCTGGCCCGCAGGAGGGGGCTCTCATTTTACATGAAATTAGTCTGGGCGAGCCTCTTCTTACTCCGGTGTATACGGAGGAGAGGAAGGTGAAGCTGCCTTTGTCAGAGGAGGAAGTGGTGCTGACTTTCAAAGCCCGCTTTGAGGAGCATCCCGAATTTCGAGATGAGATAGAGGTTCTTCGGCGGACGTTTTTTGAAGAATGGCTGCCCTTAGCGCTGAAACTGGGCTTGGCTCATGATGTGGAGACCCTCCGGACCTTTGAGTTGAAGGAGGGGGAGCCTGGAGAGTTGTCGGCAGAGGAGGCGCAAGAGTGGATGCGGAAGCGGCTTATTACTGGCATTCAGAACTATCCTTCCACGGCCCCGTTATGGTTCGCGACGGGAATTTCCGCTTTCCTGATGGGTGAGATCCCGGAGAAGCCAGACCGTGGTCAGGGAAGAGCAGGGGGGGCAGAAACTGCAGCGTTTTTAGGGTGGATCGAGAAGGAACATGGGGCGCATGTGCTGGTTTCGGTTTCGCAAGATTGTCGAGGAGGACGCTACAATGAGGCTCTTTGGAAGTTCCTCACTAAAAAGTCTCTGAATGACCTTTTGAGAGAGTATGAGTCTGAGCAATAGGGCTTAGGGAGCGGAGCGATGGCCTTAGCTAAGGGGGAGAGGGCTGTGATTTTCTACTTAGCTTGGCAGGTTGGGAGAAAGAAAGGGGAGTTTTTGAGAAAAAAGGCCTTTTGAGGGACTTATTTTATGAATCACTGCATTTCTAGGTTGCTTTGAGTGCACAATGTGTTTACATGGTGTTCATCATGAAAGCGCACAATACTCGACCAGCAGCGAGAGGCTTCGCCCTCATTGCTACGATTTCTGTTCTTCTCCTACTTACCTTAGTGGCGGTAGCGTTTCTTTCGCTAGCGTCTCTTACGGTAAGGACTAGCCGCTTTGAGTGGGCAGAGGAAGAAGCACGAGCGAATGCTCGTTTAGGACTGATGATTGCCATCGGTGAACTCCAGCGTGACTTGGGACCTGATCAAAGGATCTCAGTGAGTGCTTCGATCTTAGACTCAGATCCAGACACCTTGCAAATTGATGGGGTGGCGAATGAGCAGTGGACTGGGGTTATGAGCTCAGTCTTTGAACAAAACCGCAATGGAAGCCCCTTTACCCGTGATATGGATTCAGGTGGTTTAGCTGATGCCCGAGGTGGGACAGATTACCGTGCTCGTGACTTCATCCTCAATTACATCGTCAGTGGTAATGAGGGTGGTCAAGCGCGCCTGAGTGGTGGGCGCCAGTTCTTAGATGCTCGCACTGAGAATCTCGAAGTAGGTGAGGATGCGATCGAGATTGTCTCCCGTGGTTCAGCTCGAGACCCTGATGACTACGTTCGTGTCAGGAAAGTGACCACTGAGAAGCAGCAGATTACCCCAAGTGGGCGCGAGGAATTCCGCCCCAAAGGCCGTTATGCCTTCTGGGTCGGTTCTAATAATGTCAAAGCGAACATTGGCCGCCCTGACGCTCACCGTAACACTCCAGTCGCTGATTCTGGAGTAGGAATCTGGCGAATGCTGCACCCGCAAGATGCTGAACCTCACGTGATGGACGGAATTGAAGAAGGCCAGCAGAATCGGGACTCTCGGATCTTAACTCCTAAGAGTCTTACACTTGTGAGTGAGGCGAACCGTCTCGGTGTGCTTAATAACTATCACGCGATGACCGGACTCTCTAGCAGTGTGATTTGTAACG
>CALFVL010000113.1 GCA_937928425.1 uncultured Verrucomicrobiales bacterium | reverse complement strand
TGCCGTCGCTATCAAGGCAAGGCGCGTCTCGTGACATGTTTGCTTCTAAATAGGTGCAAGTGCGTCCCTGTGACCGTACTCCGAGTGGGGGATGCGTGGTTGGTCGGTGTTGGGGAGCGTGCCCCTCATGCGTTCCGGTGTCTTTGGTTGGTCTTTCCTCATGGCTCGCTGGCTAGGCTCAAAGCTTAGTATGCATTATTTCCCTACATAAAATACTAAAAGACAGACATAACTGGGCTTAGTAGGGTAGGGTACGGTAGTTCAGGGTAATGCAGGGCAGTGTGCAGTGCAGTGAGATGAGGGGCGTCCTGCTTGTCCCATCATCGTCACCTGCATTACCGCCCATATATGATGGCCTTGACGTGAGTGTGACATATAATATCACGTGGTTTCACCTCAACCATGACATGGTTTCACGTCGAATCTGTAAACTATCCTTCTACGGAAGGCACTCCATTACACACGTGTATCGTAGCACGCGTCAGCTGACGCATCCTACAATAGAGGTGTACCCCCTTTCGGCTGAATCGTTGTATGAAAGACGGGGCCCCTTGACCTATTAACCCAAAATCGTACAAGGTAATCTCATTATTGCGTGTCTCAAACATGCTTGGTTGTTTGCCTGCAGCAGGACATGGGATTTTTTGTTCTTCGGGAAGCACTTTATTTGTGCTCCTATTAATAGTCAATTATTACTGGGTCGGGGTGTTGAGTATCTCAGGCGAGACGAGCCTGAGGAACGGCAATGGTTGGTGCGCCTCCACCGATAGTGTGTCGCCCAGCTGGCCGATGGGATAGTTCATCGTGCGGATAAAACAGCGTTTCTGAAGTTTTGGTTGCGGGGGAGACATGTAGCTGACGCGTGCTTCGATGGAGGTGCACCACATATTTTTCTGAGGTTATTCACGTAAACGAGCTTAAGACATGATGCTCCCAAAAACTGATTTGAAGGGAAAACAAAACTGCTGGCCAACTGGATGAAAACTTCCGTGGCCTCTAGGTAAACAACGAGAATCACGCAAAAAAAATGGCCATTTCCGTCGATTTTGGGTTAAGGAGTGTCTTAAGTCATTCAGAAAACCGTTTTCGCCAAGAAAAGGTATACCTCTATCGTAGCACGGGTGATCTCTTCTAGTCAGATGACCCAGAACATATGAGGTGGACGTCTGCCGTAGCCTTACTCGCTGGTGCCGCGATTGTTTTGACTCAGGCTGCGACGGCCATCCAGGCGGCGTGGAGGGCGCGGATGGCCAGACAGGTGGCTGCGCACCTGAGCTTGAATCAAAGGTGAGTTGGAAGTTTGTCTGGAACCGTTTTCGGGAAAAGAAATCCACAAGACTGGGCCTTGCTCTGCCATCCCGCCTTTCCTCAGGGTTCGGAGCATTTTGAAAACGTTAACGTTAGCATGACAACGCGTGCTGTGGTAGAGGTGGCACTTTTGACTCATCCCACGGTACTGACGGCAGGTTCTGCCATTTTGGGGGCAAAACGTTCCTGGGAATGTTCCTGGTAGTGTTCCTGGTAGTGTTCCTGGTAATGTTCCGGGTAATGTTCCTGATGATGTTGTTGAAATGGTTGGGCTCCTCGAGGGAGGAACTACCGGTACCTTAGTCGAACAATGTTGCGAGTATAATTTATTTTGGGGGACTAGGCCATGGACGCTTGGTCGGGTTGCGCGGACGAATGAATGCCTTCGAAGTCATCTTTCGCGTGATGATGGTCGTGTTCGATTGAGGCTTCTCCATCCCCGCCCGCTGCTTCAGCTCCTTAATCTGATCCCGCAGATGAGCTGCCTTCTCGAACTCTAATTTCGCCGAAGCCTTCTGCATCTCCTCCTCCATCTCACGGATCACCTCCACCGCATTAAAGACCATCTCATCCTCCGCCACCAGTGAGCTATTCAGAGCCTGTCCAGACTCACTCATCGCCTCACGATCATGCAGACTCTTCTGCACCGCACGCTTCACACTCCTCGGCGTGATTCCATGCTTCTCATTATACTCCTGCTGAATTCCACGGCGATACTCCGTCACATCAAGTAAGCACTGGATCGAGTCCGTCACCGTATCACAGAATAGCACACACACCCCATTCACATGACGCGCCGCACGCCCCGCCGTTTGCACTAAACTCGTCTCATTTCGTAAAAAACCCTCCTTATCCGCATCCAGAATACAGACCAGCGAAACCTCCGGAAGATCCAGCCCCTCCCTCAGCAAATTAATCCCCACCAAAATATCAAACTCCGCTGCCCGCAAGGCCCGTAAAATCTCCACCCGCTCGATCGCATCCACATCAGAGTGAATGTAGCGCACCTTAAGATCCACTCCCTGCAAATACTCAGTCAAATCCTCCGCTGTCTTCTTCGTCAACGTCGTAATGAGCACTCGTTCATTTTTCTCCACCCTCTGCTGACAAAGCTCAATCGTCTCATCAATCTGCGCCTTCAGTGGCCTCATCACCAACTCAGGATCTAAGAGCCCCGTCGGCCGGATAATCTGCTCCACAATCAGCTGCCCCCCACGGCGCGAGACATCAAAATCCTCCGGCTCCTCATCAGAACCACTCGCCTTCACCGTAAGGCGTTTAAAAAACGTCGGATCAAAGTCCTCCTCTTTCCGAGACTTAATCGGAATGAAACTCGTATTATCAGCCCGTGAATTGACGATCTCAAAAGGCCCCGGAGTCGCACTCACATAAAGACGCCTCTTCGTCATCTTCATATACTCATCAAAGCGTAAAGGCCGGTTATCCATCGCGCTCGGAAGCCGAAAGCCATGCTCCACCAAGACCGCCTTCCGGCTCTTATCACCCTCATACATCCCCCGCACCTGCGGAAGAGTTGCGTGACTCTCATCCGCCAATAAAAGATAATCATCCGGGAAGAAATCCAGCAAAGTATACGGCTGCTCCCCCTTCTTCCTCCCTGTAATATGCCGTGAATAATTCTCAATTCCCTGACAAAAACCCATCTCCTCCATCATCTCCAAGTCATACTCCGTCCGCATCCGTAAACGCTGCGCCTCGATCAACTTCCCCTTCTTCTCGAACCATCCTACCCGTTCCCCCAACTCCTCGCGGATTGCATACATCGCCTCCTTCAACTTCTCCTTAGAGCTCACGAACTGCTTAGCCGGATAAAAGATATAATGGCTCATCTCATCGATGACATGTCCACTCACCGTATCCACTGAACTAATCCGCTCGATTTCATCCCCGAAGAATTCCACCCGGATCGCCGTCTCCTCCAAGTTCGCCGGACGCACCTCCACCACATCACCCCGCACCCTGAAATTTCCCCTTAAAAAACCAATATCATTCCGCTCAAAAAGCAGATTCACTAACTCCGCTAAAAACTCATCTCGCCCCAGCTCATCTCCCTGAGCAATCCCTAACATCATACTCTTATAATCCTCAGGATTTCCCAAACCATAAATACAACTCACGCTTGAGACCACAATCGTATCCTCCCGCGTAATTAAGGAACCCATCGTACTTAAACGCATCCGCTCAATTTCCTCATTCGTCGACGAATCTTTCTCAATATAAGTATCAGAACGCGGGATATAAGCCTCCGGTTGAAAGTAATCAAAGTAAGAGACAAAGTACTCCACCGCGTTATGAGGGAAAAAGGCCTTAAACTCTGAATACAACTGAGCTGCCAAAGTCTTATTATGACTCATAATCAGCGTCGGCTTCTGCACCTGCTGGATCACATTAGCCATCGTAAAAGTCTTACCCGACCCCGTCACCCCTCGCAGAGTCTGGTGTCGATTTCCCGCTTGAATAGACTTCACTAACTTCGCAATCGCCTGCTCCTGGTCACCCTTAGGCCCAAAATCACTCACAAGTTGAAAATCCATTTCCTAAACCTAGAACAAGATCAACACTTGTCCAAGCCATCCCGAGTTCCAATCCCCCTTAGCTCGCTAAAACCCACACCCCTGCTCAGCACTCCAGCTCCCCAACTTCTACACGGCTCAACATTCCCCGCACCGTCACATGAAAGTGCCACTCTCCTGCCAACTCCCGGAGCGCCAACATTTCTAATTTCACCAGACACAGCACCCCCTCCTCATACCTCATAAAGTCGGCCAGCGGAACCCAGCCATCACGCGCCGCAAGATGTTGCCTTAACACCTCCAGTTCACTCGCCCGCTCCTCGGCTGCCCAGACCATCCTAGCTCTCTCCTCTCCCAGCCGCCCTAGCCAGAGGGGCCCTGCCAAAATCAGTCCAATCACACCCTCCCCGATCTGGCCATACTCCTGCTTACTTAAGCGTGATAAACGCATCCCTGGCCGCCTATCCACCTTCTGCGCCATCCGTTCCCAATCAGTCTTACCCCTCCTCCTCACATGAAAATATCCGAAGAAAAAAACCACCAAAGAAAAACCAAGCGCTCCGAAACCCACTGGATAAGTCAGACGATCACTCCCGGTCAAAAAACTCGCAAGCACCCAGAAAAAAAGAAACACCACCAGAAAAACAGCCCCTCCTCCTGCAGCCCAGATTACCATCCGCCCAGCACAGCGTAAGTTATGCCTCCTGATGAAAGCTTGAGTGATAATGACCGGAGGGCGTGACATCTTATCTAAATAGAGAACGGACCTTTAAGTAGCTCTCTTAGTCAGTCCACGGAGAAAAATTCTTCAATAGAGTGTAACGCAACTTCCCCTTCACCTCCTCCGGCGCAAAAACCCTCAAAGATCGATTCATCGGAATAAACTCCATCTGTGAGGACCGTCCCCATAACTCACCATCCACCTCTACTGGCACCTCCTCCTCAGAACTCACCTCCAGACTCTTAGCCTGTAAATATTCCACAGAGTCCCCATGAGAACTCGGGTCGATCCCTCCCCTCATTAACCCTCTTAAAGAATCCTTCACAAAGCGAAAACCCAACTCCTTAAACACCACCACATCCAGTAAACCATCATGATTACAAGCCTTCTTAAATAAAGGAAACTGCCCCCCATAAAGAGAGCCATTCCCTACAAAGAGAGCCACCCCCTCCACCTCACGCCCATCAGAACACCGAATTCTAAGCACCGGAGCATCCTCTCGGATCACCCTCGTCGCCGCCATCACATAGGCCAGCGGACCTAAGCGCTTCTTACTCTCCCAACTCGTCTGCTCGATCACCTGAGCATCAAAGCCAATCCCCGCCATCTGCACAAAGGGCGCCCCATTCATCTCAAAAAGATCCACCTCCTTCACATGGCCCTCATCAATCACCGCCATCGCATCCTCCAAGCGATCATAAGGAATCCCCATCTCACGGGCAAAAACGTTCATGGTCCCCGTAGGAAAAACCCCCAATACCGTCTGAGAACCTGCCAGCCCCTCGATGACGGCATTCAGCGTCCCATCCCCCCCAGCTGCGATTACTAACTCCTCACCACCCACTGCAAACTGCCGTGCCAAGTCCACCGCCTCCTCCCGGCTCCGCGTCGCATAGATCGTAAAGCGAGTGGCGTGCTCCATAATAAACTTACGCACCCTCTTTCCCTTCTCACCCTTCGCCTTGGGATTTAGAATCAGCGGGAATCGTCGCGGAAGTTCACTCATACTGCAGGAGGTGGGACAGGGAAACCCATTCTCCCTAATTGGTCCAGAACCAAGGACACCGGAAGCCCCACGATCGTATCATAATCCCCCTCAAATTTTTCAATAATCATCTCACCATGCTCCTGAATCGCATAGCCACCTGCCTTATCTAACACAGAAACCTTTCCTAAATACTCCTCGATCACCTCATCCGAATACTCCGCAAATTTCACATAAGAAGTATCCACAAATTCGCACACCCTCTCCCCATGAGCGATCACCACTCCCGTCATCACCTCCTGCACTCTTCCCCTGAATAATCGTAAATTAGCCGCAGCTTCCTCTAAATCCACAGGCTTGCCAAAAGACTCCCCACCCAGTGCTACCACCGTATCAGCCCCGATCACCACCGCATCAGCATGCCCATGAGACACCGCCAGACACTTCATGCGAGCATTTGCCAATGCCAACTCCCGTGGAGGTAAATCACCTGCTCCTAACTCCTCCACCTCAGGGGAAAGAATTTGAAAAGACAAACCGGCCTCACGGAGTAAATCCCGCCGCCGAGGCGACCCAGATGCCAACACCAATTTCCAATCGATCACCCCTTCATGCAGCCCAATCATATAAAACCTCTCCCCGACCTTAGAAGAGCAGCTCCAAGAGGGTCAAAAAGAAAAACCCCTGAAAACATCGGCTCGTAAATCTCCCCACCTTCCTTAAGATCGTCCCATGGCCGCAGGAGGAAAACGTAAAGTTATCGAGCACATCACCGTTCAGGAATTTCTCGACCGCCATGGCGATGACCTCCACCTCAGTATTCAGCACTCAGCCGTCGGGCTGGATCGGCTCATCCGTGAACCTGCTGTGAATCGCCCGGGACTCGCCCTCGCTGACTTTGTCGACTACTTCGCAAATAAACGCATTCAAGTCCTCGGAAACTCAGAAAAATCATACCTTGAAAAACTCAGCCCAGCACTCCGCCTCGCCCGCTTTGAGCAGCTCTGTGACCAAGACTTCCCCTGCCTCATCATCGCTCGTGACCACCCCCTCGACCCTGACCTCTGCGAAATCGCACGGCGGAAGAAGATCCCCGTAATCAGTTCCCCTTTTCCCACCATGTCCGTTCTTAATGCTGCCACGATCAGACTGGAGCAAGAATTTGCCCCCCGCACCTTACTCCACGGCTGTATGGTAGACTACCGTGGAATCGGAGTCCTCATCATGGGCCCCAGTGGATCTGGTAAGAGTGAAACTGCCATCGGCCTACTCGAGAAAGGTGCGGCCCTCGTCGCGGACGATGTCGTAAACCTAAAACAAATAGGCGGTGACCTCTCCGCCACCGCTAAAGACTTCGCCCGTGGTTATCTCGAGATGCGCGGCATTGGCATCATTAACGTCGCCAATCTCTACGGACTCTCCGCCATCCGCCCTGAAAAACGCCTAGACCTCGTCGTCGAGCTCAAGCCCGCCACCGACCTAAATAAAGTCGACCGCCTCGGTATCTCACAAAAGAAATTCCAAATCCTCGATACTGAAATCCCCCTCGTCGAGATCCCCGTCGCCGCCGGTCGTGACACCGCACGGCTCATCGGAGTCGCCGCCCTTAACCTTCAGCTGCGCCGCATCGGCTACGACATGGCAGATGAATTTAACCAGCGTCTCCTCGCTCAAATGAACCCCAGCTAAACATGCCGAAAGCCCCCTCTTGGCACCTCTACCTCATCCGCTGTGGTGATGACTCTCTCTACTGCGGAATCGCCACAGACGTCACACGGCGCCTCGCCGAACATAATTCCCAAGGTCCCAAATCTGCGAAATACCTCCGTGGCAGACTCCCCCTCAAGCTCGTCTTCCAAAAAAAAGTCGGCAATCGCGCCGAAGCCACTCGTGAAGAAATCCGCATAAAAAGACTCAGCCGTGCGCAAAAAGAACGCCTCATCACCCTCCCACCCACCTAAGCCTACGCAGCCTCCCCTCCCCGTGAATAACCGCCTCGAAACCGGAGGCCATAAAAAACAAGATGCAGGTTCAGCGATGCGAGCTACCCTTCATTCCACCAAATGAACGCCCCTAAAACAGCCCTCATCACTGGAGCGAATGGAGGAATCGGCTCTACCCTCGCACGCCGGCTCGCAGCCGCAGGAACCCAGCTCGTCCTCGCTGGGCGTAATGACCGCGATCTCGGCTCCCTTGCTGCCGAGCTCGGAGCCAGAGCACTCACTGCCGACTTCACCCAGCCTGATCAAGTCGCCGCCTGCGTCAGCGAAGCCCTAGAACACCTTGGCAGCATCGAGGCCGCCGCTCACTGCATCGGCTCCATCCTCCTAAAGCCTGCTCACCTCACCACCATCCCAGACTGGATTTCCACTATCGACACCAATTTAAACTCCGCCTTCTACCTCCTCCAGCAGCTTGCTCGGCCCATGAGTCAATCAGGAGGCTCCATCGCCTTCGTCACCTCAGTCGCCGCTGAAAAAGGACTCTCGAATCACGAAGCGATCACCGCTGCTAAAGCCGGCCTTGCTGGACTCACCCGCTCCGCCGCTGCCACATACGCGAAATCACAACTACGCATCAACTGCATCGCCCCCGGCCTTACCGATACCCCCCTCGCCGCCCCCATCACTGGGAATGAAAACACCCGCAAATTCTCAGAAGCCATGCACCCCCTTGGACGCCTTGGCACTGCCGAAGAAATTGCCAATGCCCTCTTCTTCTTCCTCTCCCCAGATAATAGCTGGATCACAGGACAATCACTCTCGGTTGATGGTGGTCTCTCCGCACTCCAGACCAAATAGAAAAAAACTACCCTCCGTGCCAATGCAGCTTCTTACGCAGCGTCTCATAAAAAGAATGCCCCGGCAGACGGACTAAGCGAAGAGACTCCTCATGGCGCCTCACCCGCACCACACTGTTCTTCTCAATTCGCAAAATATCCCGCCCGTCGACTGAAAATAAAATAGGCTCCTCCCCATTCCCTGCCGGTAACAACTCCACAACTGCACACTCACCCACCACCAAAGAACGATGACTCATACTATGGGGACAAATTGGCGTGATTGCAAAAACCCCCGCATCAGGCCCTAATAAAGGCCCCCCAGCCGCCATCGAATATGCCGTAGACCCCGTAGGCGTGGCCACGATGAGGCCATCAGCTCGGTAATGATTCAGCAACTCACCATCCACTCGCGCCTCTAGCGATACCAAGCGCCCCGTCTCCCCTCGCATCAGCACCACCTCATTTAAGGCTAGAAACTCATGCTCCACTCCCCCCTCTTCCACCATCTCCACCTTTAATAAACTCCGCTCCACGATGTTCATCTCTCCCGTAGCAATATGGGCACTTAATAAATCAACCTCATCATCAGTACATGCCGTCAAGAACCCTAATGTCCCGATGTTGACCCCCGCAATTGGAGTCGAAGTCGGCCCGATCCGGTGTAAAGTCTGCAATAGAGTCCCATCACCACCTAAAGAAATCACCAAGTCCGCACTCTCCGCAAAGTTCTCCACCCCCTTCTCTCCCACCAAAGCAGCCGTCCTCTCCTCTAACACCACCTCCAGCCCCCTCTCCTCAAAGCTTCCACGCACGGTCTGCACTGCCGCCGGAGCATCAGGCTTATAAGGATGGGCTACGATCGCTACTTTCACCCCTGCAATCTAACAGGCCGCTCCTCCTCAAGCAATCGTTCCTTGCCTCATTCATAAGCTAAGACAAGATCCCCCCATGCCGCTCCTCCCAGAAGAAGCAGATCGTTACCTCCGCCAAACCATGCTCCCTGAGCTTGGTGAAGCGGGCCAGCAGCGACTTAAGGCCTCCTCCATCCTCTGCATCGGCACCGGAGGACTGGGCTCTCCCGCCCTCCTCTACCTCGCCGCCGCCGGAATCGGCCACATTGGCCTGATTGACCCCGACCAAGTCGACCTCAGTAACCTCCACCGCCAAATTCTCCACGATAATGACCGCATCGGCAGTCCGAAGCTCCAAAGTGCTCACGACCGCCTTCTTCAAATAAACCCCCACCTTAAAATCACCCTCCACCCCGGCCGCTTCACCCCAGAAAACTCCCTCGAACTCCTCACCCCCTATGATGCTCTCCTCGATGGCTCAGACAACTTCCCCACCCGCTTCGCGGCCAATGACGCCGCTTTTTTTCTCAAAAAACCCCTCATCCACGGTGCCATCTTCCAATTTGAAGGTCAGGTCACCGTCTTCGCCCCCCACCTCGGAGGCCCCTGCTACCGCTGTCTCCTCCCACAGCCTCCACCTGAAGGAGCCGTCCCTACCTGAACTGAAGCTGGTGTCCTGGGCGTGCTCCCAGGAATCATCGGTAGCCTGCAAGCGATGGAAGCCATCAAACTACTCGCCCAGCTAGGCAGCCCACCACTCGGACGCCTCATTCACTACCGTGCCCTCAGCACCGCCTTCCGCGAAATTAAAATCAAGCCTGACCCCCACTGCCCCCTCTGCAGTGAAAATGCCCACATCACCGAACCACTCATCGAAACAAAAAAAATGACTCCACTTCCAGAAATCACCACCCTCGAGCTCCGTAAAATCCTTAGCGAAGGCTTCGACGGCATCCTCCTAGACGTGCGCGAGCAAGACGAATACTTCACCGCCCACATCGAGGGGAGCCAACTCCTCCCACTCAGCGGCTGGCCAGAAGCCGCCTCAGAACTGCCAAAGGACGCACAATACCTCGTCCACTGCGCCGCCGGAATGCGGAGCGCCCGCGCTGGAGAGTGGATGCTCCAAAATGGCTTCACCAATGTCACCAACATCGCCGGAGGGATGAAACAGTGGCTCCAAGAAGACGGCGAGGCTTAACCCCTCCTCCTTTTACCTACTGGTATAAAATCCCTTCTTATTTCTATCCGTCTCTCCTTGCAGGATTTCCCCCACTAGCCCAAACTCTAACCAAGAAAACAAGAATCATGTTCCGTCGTCTAAAAAATATCATCAAAGGTTTCTTCGGCCTCTTCATCGGAGGATTAGAAAAGCGCAACCCCGAGGCCCTTCTCGAAAACGAGAAAGAAAATCTCCGTAAACAAATTGCTGAATTTAACAAAGGCCTTGCCGGTCATGCCGGACTCGTCGAAAAACTCATGTCGAAAGCAAAAAAGCTCGATCGTGAAGAAAATGACCTTCGTGCTAAAACCTCCGCCAATCTAAAGGCAGGTAATCGCGAAGCTGCCGGAAAACTCGCCCTCCAACTTCAAGCCACTGACCGTGAGCACGACGAAATCCGTAGCCAAATGGAAGAAGCAGACGCCCGCTATAAAGAACTCGTTAAAGCGCGAGACGTCTCAGTAAAAACTGCCAAAGACCGCATCGAACAACTCACCCGTGACCTCGATGAAATGAAATCTACCAAAGCCATGGCCGAACTGAACGAAATGGCCTCCGGCATGATTACCGACATCGGCGGCTCCGGTGACACCCTAAACCGCCTCGAAGAAATGGTGGAAGATGAGCGCACCAAAGCCGCCGGACGTGCCCGCGTCGCCAAAGATCAAATCGACATGAGTGGCATTAACGAAACCGCTGCCGAGCAAGACGCCCTCGCCGAGATGGCCCTCGCCGACTTCGCCGCTGCCGAAGGCATCGAACTAGAAAACTCTGCCCCAAGCGACAGCACAGGTGAGAACTCTGACGCCACCCGCAGCTCCATGGGACCAGCCAGTGAATCTCAGTCATCCTAAACCACGTGACAAAGCGCCCCTGGATTTTCAGAATATTCATCATCCTCATCTTTGCCCTCATCGGAGCTGGAGTCTGGATTAAACTCACGATCGCGGAGCAACCACAAGAACACCCAGACCCCGGCATCCCTCAGATCGAAGGACTCCCTGACCCTGAGGACATCGAATGACCCCCACCCTTCCAGATTGGGCTCGCGAAGTCATCGCCCGCTATGAGAGCCACAGCGCAGGCTGCTTCATCCTTCATGGTAATATCAACGACCGCTTCTTTCTCCCCCTAAAATCCCCCCAGCTAGGCAAGCTCACCGACTTCCTCAGCCAAGTTCTCCTCCCACGCTTCGACGTCATCCTCACCTACGACCTCGGCGGTGGAGTAGAAGTCGA
Source organism: uncultured Verrucomicrobiales bacterium (assembly GCA_937928425.1). Classification (GTDB taxonomy): domain Bacteria; phylum Verrucomicrobiota; class Verrucomicrobiia; order Verrucomicrobiales; family Akkermansiaceae; genus SW10. The sequence continues at coordinate 642 of CALFVL010000113.1, read as the reverse complement.
GCGCGGGAAGAAAGAATTTTCAAATTGGCCCAGCCTAAAGAACGAGGTCCAACTCCCCACCCAGCCGCTCAAAGCCTCTCGCTTTCTCGGCCGCTACCTCACCTACCTGCGTAATCTCCGCCACGTCGGCGCAGAAGCACCGAAAGTCGCCCTCATTCTCAAAGGCGCGCAACTCATGTGCCCTAATCTGCCAAACACCCTTAACTACGACCTCCACGCCCTCGCCAGTGTCTGGCAAGCATGGGCCACTGAAGCCAAACTCTCCTCTCACCAACAAGCCGTCTTCCTTCTTTCAGAGAACCTCACTGGCCTTCACCCCCTCGTAGCGAAGCACCCCGCCATCGCTGATATTGAAATTCCCCTTCCCAGTGAAACAGAACTCAGTGGCCTCATAGAACACCTCGCCGAAAGCTGCGCTCAAGCCGTCAGCGGAATAAAAGAACGCTTCCCCTGGGCCGCCGCTCGTCTTCGTGGAGCCACTGGTAGCGCGGTGGAAGACCTCCTACGCCGTCGCCACTACGACCAAAGTGCCCTCATTGAAAAAGACTTCGCCGCTTTAAAAAAACAACTCGTCGAGCGTGACTGTGCCGGACTCATTGACTTCATTGAACCTGACCGCTCACTCGCTGGCGTCATCGGCCT
>CALFVL010000112.1 GCA_937928425.1 uncultured Verrucomicrobiales bacterium | reverse complement strand
CTAATGACAAACGATTACGGAATTAACCTTGCTGATTTTAAGCAAAGTGACAGTGACACTGGAAGTGCTGACTTCCAAATTGCCCTCATGACCCAGCGGATCAAGCACCTTACGGAGCACATGAAGGAGCATAAAAAAGATTTTGCCTCACGGCGTGGACTTCTCCGCTTAGTGGCACGCCGACGCAAGCTTCTGGACTATTTAAAAAGTAAGTCAGAAGAGCGTTACGAGTCCGTGCTGAAAGCGCTAGAGCTTCGTAAATAGAAGAATCTGTAAAAGGCCACGGTGATTTTTCACTGTGGCTCTTTTGCTTTATGAGAGGTCATCGCGATTGATGCCTCTCGCCTCTGGTAAAGGTCCCCACCCAAATTAAGAACGGGGGCAGCTTACCTTTTAAAAAATTGATCGTTCGGGAGGGTCCCGCTGCGATTTCACAAAACTAAGAAAATGAGTATACAAAATGTTACGGCCAATGTTGGGCCGGCACCCATGGTCATCGAGACCGGAAAACTGGCCAAGTTGGCCGATGGAGCAGTCACTGTCCAGATGGGAGAAACCATCGTCATGGTCTCCGCTGTTTCCCAAACAAAAATCCGTGAGGGCCAGACGTGGTTCCCCCTCTCGGTGGAGTATAAAGAGCGTGCTTCTGCGGCGGGCACTTTCCCAGGAGGTTACTTTAAGCGTGAGGGCCGCCCGACTGAGAAGGAGATTCTCACGTGCCGCATGACTGACCGCCCTCTGCGACCACTTTTTCCGAAGGGTTACCTCTATGATACCCAGATCATCGCTCTTCTTTTGAGCGCTGATCAGGTGAATGATGCGGATATTCTCTCCATGAATGGCGCGTCTGCCGCGCTAGCGATTTCTGATATTCCTTTCGCCGGACCGATCGGTGCGGTGCGTGTGGGCCGGATCAATGGTGAATTTGTCATTAATCCCACTTTTGAGCAGCGGGAAGATTCTGACTTAGACCTCATTTATGTGGGGAATAAGACTGATGTCATTATGATCGAGGGAGCAGCGGATGAGATCCCTGATGCTGAGTTCAAAAAGTCACTCCACTTTGCTCAGGCTGCCGTAGCTAAGATCGTGGAAGCTCAGGAAGAGCTCGTAAAAGTCGCAGGTAAGCCCAAGCGTGACTACACAGTCACGGTGGCTAAGGAGGATCTTCTTGAGATCGGCTACGCAGTAGCGGGTGATCGGATTGAGGAGGCCATTTACGCCGCTTCAAAGGTCGAGCGTGGTAAGAAGGTTGGCGCGCTTCGTGATGAAGTCGAGGCTGCGATTAAGGAGAAGTTCCCTGAGACGACTGAGTTTGAAATTGAGCAGGTCTTTGAGTATATCCAGAAGAAGGCTTTCCGTGTCTCTATCATGGAGAAGGGCGTCCGTGCGGATGGCCGTGGCCTGCGTGATCTGCGCACCCTTTACGGAGAAGTCGGCACTTTACCACGGGTGCATGGTTCCGCGATCTTCTCACGTGGAGAGACCCAAGCCTTGGGAATTTGTACGCTCGCTCCAGCAGACGAGAAACTCTACGTCGATAACTACGCTGGTGGTGAAGATTCTAAGAACTTCTTTCTTCATTATAACTTCCCTCCATTCTCAGTGGGTGAGACAGGCCGCTTCGGCGGGATGAATCGCCGTGAGATCGGTCACGGAGCTCTTGCTGAGCGTTCTATCGCACCCATGCTTCCTCATACGGATGACTTCCCATACTCCATGCGGATTTCCTCTGAGGTGATGGAGTCTAACGGTTCTACCTCTATGGCTACGGTTTGTGCTGGTACGATGGCTCTCCTAGATGCTGGAGTTCCCATGATCCGTCCGGTTGCGGGTATTTCTACTGGTCTTGTGACTGAGCAAGATGCGGACGGGAACATGACGAAGCATGTAGTGATCTTAGACATCATCGGCTCTGAGGACTTCTACGGTGACATGGACTTTAAGCTCTGTGGAACTAGCGAGGGAGTGACTGGCTACCAGCTTGATCTTAAGCTCCCAGGTATTCCGCTTTCTATCCTAGAAGAAGGCATAGACCTCGCGATTCAAGGCCGTGGTGATGTCCTCGCTAAGATGGCTGAGTCTATCACTGAGCCTGGTGACCTTTCGCCTCATGCCCCACGGATCGAGACAGTTAGCATTCCGCAAGACCGGATCGGTGAGCTCATCGGGCCAGGTGGAAAGAACATTAAGGCTATTCAGGCTGAGTCTGGCGCAGAGCTTAATATCGAAGATGATGGCACCGTTCACATCTACGCTTCTAAGCAGGAAGGCCTAGAGGCCGCGAAGAACATGATCGATATGATGTTTGCAGAAGTGGAAGTCGGTAAGACTTACACTGGTAAGGTCATGAATGTCACGACCTTCGGTGCCTTCATGGAAGTGCTTCCGGGGAAAGACGGACTCGTTCACATCTCTGAGCTGGAAGAAGGCCGGGTAGATAAGGTGGAAGATGTCTGCAAGAAGGGAGACATTATCAGCGCGAAATGCGTAGGGATCGATGATAAGGGACGTGTGAAAATGTCCCGTAAAGCGGCTCTTCGTGAAGG
>CALFVL010000111.1 GCA_937928425.1 uncultured Verrucomicrobiales bacterium | reverse complement strand
TCGCGAGATGTTAGATGAGGCTTTGGAGCTTTAGGGTTAAGCTGGGGTTTAAGGGGGGGAGTTTTTTTTGGGGGATGCGATAGCCCCATGAAAGAATGAGGGGAATGGACGAGGCTGCTTGGTGGGCGGTGGTGATCCCAGGCGGGGAGTCGGTGAGGGTGTCATTAAGATCGAAAGTAAGTCCGTGGATCACGGATCATGGAAATGCGGTAAGTGAGAGGGTGAAAGGGTGAAATTTTCTAGCCTTGTTTTTGACAGACTGGAATTGCTGTGGAAGTAGTCTTAGACGACATGAAAACTATCCGTTCGATTAAAACTCTCGCCCTAGCTTCTGTAATGGGCTTGGGAATGCTGGCCCCAGTGTATGCTGAAGAAGAAACTCCTCTTGATAAGGAGATGTCAGTGATCAGTAGCTCCTTGAAAAAACTGCGTAAGGCAGAAACTACGGAGGATAAGGTGGCTCTGATGCATACGGCTCAGGAGGCCGCGATCAAAGCGCTGAAGTATTTACCTCGGATTTTTAAGGATATTACGGATGAGGCGGAGAAGGCGAAGGCAACGGCTGATTATAAGAAGATGTCAGGCCAAGTTTATGTGAAGCTCTGTGAGCTGGAAATGGCCTACCTTGCTGAAGATGAGGAGAAGGTGGATGAAATTAAGGACCAGATCAAGGATCTTAAGAAGGAGGGACATCAAAAGTATACTGATTAGTAGTCTTTTAGCTTTTCTTTGAAGCGCTTAGCTGTCTTAGGCAGCTAGGCCTTTTTTTGCTTTTACCTTAGGGAAGTATCTTGACGGTTTCTCCGAGCGGGGTCAATTTCTTGGGGCCAAAATGGTTGGAGTGAGAAATTTCACAATTACTTGTGTGTTTTTCAAATTCTAAACGTATGTGATTTTAGCAGTTTTAGGTCTTTTGGGCTGATATTCTTCTGAGGTGATTTTCGATTTCGGGCCTTTTTCCTCAAGAGGGTTATTTTTCCAAATTTAGAGTCTAAACATAGAGTGTAGAACCCCTAAAATTAAAAGTGAATTTAGCATTAAGAATGAAATTATTTAACTATTCGGTCACCTTAGCTTTTTTTTCAATCCTTCCGGCTCAAGCCACTTTTCTGGGGAGTGGTGGAGATTTTCTGAACGGAATTTCTGCACAGCAGGGTTCTGGTGATTACCTTGGCCTTGATTTCTCACGTGGTTGGTTCGATCCGGCGGGGGTGCATGACCACTCTACGAGTGGGCAAACTGGGCGTTCGCGCTATATTCATCCACTCACAGTGGAGGCGGCCTTTAATGACGGAGATTTTTTCTTAGATTACGCTTTTAATAGTTTCGATGACGAGGAGGAGCATGAGATTGAAATCGAGTTTGAGTTCGCGCTGACTCGCCGGCTCGGGTTGGTGCTCGAGGCGGCTTATGAGTTCGAGAAAGAGGATGGGAGTACGACTGATGGCTTTGCGGATATCGAGATTGCAGGCCGTTTTGTGCTGATCGAGTTTGATAAGTTTATTACGACTGCAAATCTGGGCTTCCAGCTGCCTACTGGTGATGATGATTTTACTGCTGATGAATTGGTGATTGAGCCGAGTCTGTTGAGCTGGTTCGACCTCGGAAATGGCCTCACCTTGAATACTTCGCTAGGCCTAGAAATCGGGGCAGAGACTGGGGATAGTTCCTTCGCGTTTGATGCAGCCTTGATTAAGGATCTGAACGGGACCTTCGCGTTCAGCATCGAGTCTCGGAATGAGGTGGGTCTTCGCAGAGATGAGCGTGGAGATTTAGAGTCAGAAGCGACCTTAGGTCTGATCTATCGGTTCTCGAATTCTAAGAGCATCAGAGCGGGTTGGAATTTCCCAGTTTCTTCTAATAACGAGTTAAACAGTGGCGCGGTGACGAGTTTCAATTACTCCTTCTAGGGAGTTTAGAAAGACCTTAGTTTAAAGCGTAGTCTCGGCATGCTCAATTTCCCTAGAGAAGTTCTTAGAGTGTGCTGAGGCTCCTATCACTTCGCAGCACAGGAGGGTGTGTTTTTTTTAAAAGAGAGTGAGGTAGCGGGGGAGCAGGCATTCTTTCTCGAGCACTTGGTGGGCTTTTGAGAAAAACTAGGCTTTTAGGGTTTAGGTCGAGGGCTTGGCAATTAGGCTAAGGGCCATCCCGGTGATGAATCCTCCTAGGTGCGCTCCGTAGGCGATTCCCTGCCCTCCACCGAGAATGCCCATTAGGTCAAGAATGACGCCAATGAGGGCGGCGGCGGCGAGCTCCTTAGAATTTACAGGGCGGGAGAGAGGCCACAGCTCTGAGTCAGGGCGCTCTTTCTGGGTGGCAAGGCCGAAGTAGAAGCCCTCTAGGCCCATCAAGGCTCCACTTGCTCCTAGAACTGGAGTGACACTTGTGGTCTCTAACAGAGTCTGACCTAGCGAGCCACCAAGCGCGCTTAGGCCGTAGACAAGGAGCATCCAAGGCCAGCCGCAAAGGTCAAAAACTACGACCCCAAAGATCCACAGAAAGAAGAGATTCCCGATCAAGTGGCTACTATCAGCGTGGAGCAGAGCAGCGCTGAGCATCTTGGTGAGTGGGACCCAAGTTGCTAGGCCAAGTTCTCCATTCTGAGCCTTTTTCCAGGCTTCTGTGACCTCTGCTGGCACCATCGTCCAGGCGCTGAAGTCATGGATCCAGTCAGCCACTGAGACGAGAGTGATTAGCCCTAGGAGGATAAGGACGGGGAGGCGTCTTCTCAGGGGAGATTCATACATGGTTGCAGGGGCCCTCGGGCTGGTTGCGTAGGAAGTCTGCCACTTGAGAAAAGAATTTCATCATGGTGGACTGGATACCCGAGTCGGCGATGACTTCTTCTACGGCTGCTCGCATCAGCTGGATCCAGCGGTCCCTCTCTGCCACGCCGATCTTGAAGGGCATGTGACGCCCCCTGAGGCGAGGGTGTCCTCTTTTTTCTAAATACCGTTGATCAGCACCGAAGCGGAAGAGCAAGAAGTCTCGTAAGCGCTCCTCAGCGCCGTGCCAATCATCCTCCGGATACATCGGGCTGATAAGGTCATCCTCTTTTACGCGTTTATAAAAGGCGTGTGTCAGTTTGGTGAATCCTTCTTCCCCTAAGGTCGTATAAATTAGTTCCTCGTCCATCTCGGTATTTTCTAAATTCTGCCTCTCTATTTGATCCAAATCAAGGGTTGCCGTTTTTCCCTCTAATCGCCATCTTATTCACCAGACCTCCATGAGTGAACCGATCTCTTTTACCCCCCCAGAACCTCCCGAACTTACTGAGCTTCTCAGTGGCTATGAAGTGAATTCCCTCGTGGCGAAGGGAGGAATGGGAGCAGTGTATCATGCGACGCAGGTTTCTTTAGACCGGGAAGTCGCGATTAAGCTTCTCCCAGAAGAGCTCTGTGATCCTGAGTTCCGTGAACAGTTTAAGGCAGAGGCGCGGGCGATGGCGAAGCTGAATCACCCGAACTTAATCGGAATTTTTGACTACGGTGATGCTCGAGGAATGCCCTACATTGTCATGGAGTATGTCGCAGGTCAGTCTCTCTATTACTCGAGCTACGGCAAGGCGATTGACCAGAGCACGGCGGTAGAAATCGTCATAGGGATTTGCCGAGGCCTTGGCGCGGCGCATGACTCTGGTATTATCCACCGAGATATTAAGCCCGCTAATATCCTATTAGATGCCTCGGCTAGACCTAAGATTGGTGACTTCGGCCTGGCATCACCTGCTGATGGTGAGGGAGATGGGGGGACGATTTATGGCACGCCGGGCTATGCTGCCCCAGAGATTTATACTGATGCCTCCGCGATCGGGGTGCCGTCTGATCTCTTTGCGGTAGGAGTGATCCTCTATGAGCTGCTGACTGGCGAGATGCCTGATAATCCACCCAGTCCTCCTTCCACGAGCTCTAAGTGCGATACTCGACTCGACCCGATTTTTAAAAAAGCAACCCGTAGAAACCCAGCCCTCCGTTATCAAACTGCACATGAGTTAGCCGATGACTTGGACAAGTTATTACCCACTTTAGGTAGGGGTGGCCGCCGCGTGATTAAGACGGGCTTAGACCGTGCGCAGAACCGTGGGGTGGTTTTAAAACGTCAGACAGCATCTGCCGGGCCGAGTGATCCCGCTGAGCCGCGACTTGTCACTAAGAAAAGAGATGAGTCCACCCCCTCTTCAGAACAGAGACTGAACTCGCCTGCGAGTGGAGATGAGGCCCCTCCGGCTTCAAATTCTCCCGATCCGCTTAGGGTTAAAAACCCGGGGAATAAGGGGCTGATCCAGAAACTTGTGGTCTTGGCCTGCTTGATCGCGGTGATCATTTTTTCTTGGGTCTTTTTCCAGGAGAAACAGGAGCAGCCTCAGGCTGAGCAAGAGACGCCGGAAGTGGAAAAGAGCAGTGAGGAGACCGGGCAGGTCGCTGGGAAGGACCAGATTAAGAAAGACCGTCTCGCGGCTGCCAAGAGGGCTCAGCAAAATCAGCTTGAAAAGAAGCAGGAAGCGGCGGCCGCGAAAGAGGCAGCTAAGAGTCCCATGCAGCAGCTCGAGGAGCTCCGCTCACAGCTCTACGAGGGAAAGCGTGATAAGTTTCCCCGAGGCACGATTGATCGTAACACACATCATCTCTTATTCATCGATCAGGCCATGACTTGGGCTGAGGCTTCAAAATTTGCAGAACAGCACGGGGCGCACCTTGCTACCCCCTCATCTCAAGCTGAAATCGATGTTCTCACCAAGAGAATGGAAGCTAAGTTTAGCGTGGTCTGGCTGGGTGGAGGGGCGACTGCAACTGCGAACTGGGGCTGGGTGAATGGTGACCCATGGACCTATCGGAAACCTGGGACGACTCTCGGGTCTTGCGCAGCTTTGACAGATGTCGGTGTGATTAAAGCCCGTCCTAATTCTGAGAAAAACCCCTTCATTATTCAGTGGCTGAGTGATGGGACGAATCCGGGCGCACTCTCTGAGCAATTGGCAAGGCTGGTGCCTACGCTGGATGCTCCGAGTCCTGCTTGGCCTCCCAGCACCGTGTTTAATGAGAACCGGGCCTTCTTCCTCGTAAATCGAGATGTCTCTTGGGAAGAGGCGGATGTGATCGCGAGAGGTGCAGAAGGTCATCTGGCGGTGGTCTCGAAGGCCGTTGAGGGCATCTTTATCCGCGACTATTTGCAAAGTGCTCTTCCCCCTCAGGCATCTGCCTGGCTTGGCGGGCGGCTCGTAGAGGGGGTCTGGACCTGGGCGACTGGAGAGGAATGGGTGAAGGTGTCATGGTCTCCAGATTCTCCTAGTGGAGGGAGTTCTGAGAGCGCTCTACGTTACCTAAATGCTCCTGATGCGGCGGGTTGGGATGATAGTGAGCCTGGTGCCGGGAATGCTCAGAACTTTCTCATCGAGTGGAGTAATGATGCGCCACTTGGTCGCCACAAAAAATAGTCTTCGAGAAGTAGTTCATAAAAGATGCTAGGAGTTTCAGAGGATGCTCTTAGAAATAATTACTTACTCCTAAGTAGTTTGAAATTCATTATAAATCGCGCTAATTTTGTAGCGATTATTCTTGTAGATTAGGCAAAAACATGAGGTAGAGTTGAAGCGCAACAAGAAATCAAGACCCCAACTTATGAAACTTACCAAGACATTCCTCTTATCCGCCCTGACTGGCTTAGCCTTCCTTTCTGCATCTTGCGATAACGCTAAAAAGACTGCTGAGAAAGCTGGAGACGCTGCAAAAGAGAGCGCAGTTGCCGTGAAAGAGAGCGCAGCTGCTGCTGGCGATGAAATGAAAGACAGTGCCACCGCCGCCGGTGACATGGCAAAAGAAAAGGCTGCCGCTGCTGGTGATATGGCCAAGGAGAAAGCCGCTGCTGCCACTGACATGGTGAAGGAGAAGGCTGCCGCTGCCGGTGATATGGCTAAGGAGAAAGCGACTGCCGTTGCTGATGAAATGAAAGAGAAAGCTAAAGCTGCTGGTGATATGGCTAAGGAGAAAGCGACTGCCGTTGCTGATGAAATGAAAGAGAAGGCTAAAGCTGCTGGTGATATGGCCAAGGAAAAGGCCACTGCTGCTGCTGACGAGATGAAAGAGAAGGCTAAGGCTGCGGCCGGAGACGCTCTTAATAAAGTCAAAGGAGCGACTGAATAATTAATTTCTATAATAAACCGCTGAGGGTCACCCCTCAGCGGTTTTTTTATGGATCGTTTTTCCAGTCACGAGCAGGCTGGCCTGTTGACTAAGCGAGTCTCTTCCTACTTTCTTTTCGGGTAGGAAGGGGGGGCGAGGAGCTAAAATGTAGGGGAGTTCTTGAGAAAGGTGGCTTCAGGGCTGAGGGGCTTAGGCGAGGTCCTCATTAAAGTAGACTTTGATATAGTTCATTTTGCGCTCTTCGTCGTAGCTTTTTTGGAGAATGTCGTCTGGTTTATCGAGTACTTTTGGGCCGAGGCGAATTTCGACGCCAGTGTCGAGTTTCATGATGCGTTTCATGAATTTTTTTCCACTGGTGATGTCACGCTTTGAGATATCGAAATTTTCTTCTAGGGTGATGCCTTCTTCTTCTTCGACTCGTTTGCGCTCTTCAGCGAAGCGGGATTTGGCGGCGTCGGTGCGGAGGGCTTGTTCTTCGAATTCTTGGAGGCTGAAATTCTTCTGTTCTTTGAGGTAGGAGAGAGCTTCTTTTGCGGGTTCGTTGATGTCCCAGGGTGGAGAGTCATCGGCTACGGTTTCTGGAGCTACGGCGTGGACGGCCATTTCTGCGACGCGTTTGCTGAGGAGGGCGGAGTCAGGGATGGGACGGACGCCGAGGAAGTCACGCACCCAGAAGCGGGACTCGGATCCAGCACGGTCGAAGGTGAGAACGTAGAAGCCTTTTTTCGAGAGGTGTTCTAGGATGAGGCAGCCTTTATCAATTTTTTCGGGGTTGATGCCTTGCTCAGTTTCAAGCTGGAGGTCCCCATCACGGGTGGAGATGCTTAGGAAGGGTGTGACGCTCTCGGACTTTAGGATGACGATGGCGCGTTTCATCTCGCCATCAAGGTCGATATTATTGATGAGGGAGATGCAGAGGTCTCCGGATTTGATGTTGGGGTGAGAGGATTTGGAGTAGAGGCGGGTGGCGATTTCACAGCCTTGGGTGAGGAGATTTTTAGAGTCGTCGAAGATGTTTTTCGCGCTGGTGTTGACTTCATTTTTCTCCAGTGAGCTGTGGTGCGTGAAGCGCTGTCCGGTGAGATTACGGAAGGGTTTTAGGAAGATGGGGCAGAGGGTCTTTTGGTCATTGTCGCTGACTTTGAAGAGGGTTTTGGAGGTTTGGAGAGCTTCGCTGCGGGAGGGGTTACCGACTTTGGCGAGGACGAGTCCGGAGATTTCTACTGCTTCGAAGTTGAGCTTCAAGGTCATGGGGGAGGGTCTAGTGAGTGGGGGGGATTTAAGGAATGTTAATCGGTAAAAAATGCATGAGTTGTGAGTGCTTTGTGAACAAGAGGGAGTGGCTATGAAGCCAACTAGAACGTGGGGAAGACATTATAGAAGGGGGCGCAGGATAGCCCGGTGGATTAGATTACCGGACACAGGCTAAAATTGTGTGGTCAGGCGGATAAAGAGAAGTGCGTTGATCCATTGGAGGGGTGGACTTATGAGCGGCTGAGGCGGAGGTGAGGGGAAATTTGAGGAGTGATTGTGCTTTGGGGGCACATTTTTTTAAGGCAGTTTACTGCTGTTCTTCTATCGTGATGCGCTTGTTTCTGATGACTGCTTTTGCGGTTTCCATGAGTTTTGGGAAACCTCTGGGCTTTAATACCACTCCGATGGGGACGCGAGAGCGCCCTTTAATCTTACGGACCTTTGTGCCTGATCCGGGCCTTGATGCGGGGGTGTTTGTAAATCACGGGAAAGTTGAGAAATTGCTGAATGAGCGCCCAGCTGAGGGAGAGAAAGAGGAAGGGGGTAAGAAGGTGCTCAAGGTGATTTCGGGGGCGATTGCGGTGAGTCATGGTCCGAGTCTTTCATACGTGTGGGATACGACGGAGTGCCGAATGCTTTACGCCTGGCAGGGTGGCTTTCTAGATTTGTTCCCGTATTGGGGTGAGCGGGGTGAGGGACGAGTGAGGCCATTTGATTATAGGCCGCGCTTGGTGGGGAATCTCTTTTATGTGGCACGGCCAGCGCAGAGACCTAAGCCTAAGTTCTTAGGTTATCGGGTATCGGAGGGAGGGGTGCCGATATTTCACTTTAAGTTGGGGGAGATCGAGTATGCTCAGAGGGTGATGCCGGTGAACCGAAGTTATACTTTTGAGGTGACTACTTGGCGTGGGGAAAAATTTGATAGGACGATTTATACGGGGGAGCTGGTATCGAGGCACCAAGGCTTTCACCGTGATCTGAGTTTTAGGAAGGCGTCAGTGGAGGCGGGGGAAGTGGTTTTCAATGCATACGCTTGTGCGACTTGCCATTCAGTTGATGGGACGAGGGGGCATGGGCCTAGCTTAAAAGGGCTTTTTGGGAGTACGCGCCGGATCCTAGAGGGTGACCCAGTTTTAGCGGATGAGGAGTATTTTAAGGAATCGGTGGTGGATCCTAGTGTGAAGACTGCGGAGAGTTTCCCACCGGGTTATATGCCATCTTATAAGTTGAATGATGTGGAGATGGCTTCGCTCGTTCTTTTTTTCAAATCACTGGTAGAATGAAGCAGCTGTTTTGTTTTTGTTTATCCTTGCTGGCTCCTGTTTTTGCGAGTCCTTATGTGCTCGTGGATGTGCCTTTTCCCGAGGGAATGCCACCGGACGTCGGGGCGCTCGATTTCACGCCAGATGGGACTCTCTTCACGGTGTTAAATTGTGGGGAGCTGCTTCGCACGAGCCCTGTGGCGGAGATGGCGGACTGGGAGTGGGAGGTGTTCGCGAGTGGTTTTCATCATGCTCAGGGGCTGGATGCCTTGTCGCGTGATCAGGTGAGAGTTTGTCAGATGGCGGAGCTTACTGAGGTGACTGATACTGATGCGGATGGGCTGGCTGATGATTACCGAGTTTTTTCCTCGGGGTGGGGGCTTTCGGGAAATGCTGATGAGACGGGTGCAATCTGTGCTGATGGGCGAGGTGGTTATTATATTGTTCTAGGGACGGCAGCTCCTGATGGGCCTACTGGAGAATTCACTTTAGGAGAGTACTCTAGAGCGGGCCGCCGGGGACTTAGTTTCGCGGCTGTAAAGTGGAGAGGATGCACCTTACATTGTGATGCTCAGGGGGAGCTTAGTCCATTTTGCTATGGTTTGCGGAGGCAGACTGGCATTCATCGTGATTCCTTGGGGAATGTGTGGTGTGGGGACCACCGAGGAGATTGGAAGGCGGCGACCCCGCTTTATCATTTAAGGAGGGGGAAGTTTTATGGTCACCCGAGCTCGCTAGTCTGGGATCCTCGGTGGCCGAAGGAGCGTGATCCGCTAGATTCTTATCGGAGTGATTTAGCAACGTATAATGAACATCGTACTTGGCCTGCGGTCCAAATCCCCCATAAGGAGATGAATGGGGCGGCAGGTGAGCCGTGTGAAATCCCTAAAAATTTTCCTCATTTCGCGGGCCAGATGTTACTAACTGATTCAAGTGCCCAGCGCATTACCCGAGTGATGTTAGAGAAGGTGAATGGGGTTTATCAGGGGGCTTGCACCCATTTTCTGGACACTAAAGAGCTTAGTAAGGGAGGGCACCGCATTCGTTTTAGTCCGAATGGGAGGGCGATTTATGTGGGTCGAGCAGGGCAAGGCAGAGGAAAGCAGACAGGTGGGATACAGCGTATCACCCCTAAGGAGAGAGAGGAGCCGTTCGATATTTATACTTTGCGGATTCTTTCTAATGGTTTTGAGATTACCTTTAACCGGGAGCTGGAGCGGCCTCTGAGGAGAGAGGATTTGAGCTTTCGGTCGTTTCTGTACCAGCCACGCTGGTCATTTGGGTCTGCACCGGAGGATAAGCTAGAGAATGTGGTGAGTGCGCTCACGAAGGCGGGTGTGGGGAAGTATGCCGTGTCTTTGGAGAATTTCCACCCAGGACGAGTGTATCAGTTAGATGTGGATAAACAGGTGACTTCTAAAAAGGGGGAAAGAATCCAGAATACCCTTTTTTATTATACGGCGAATGAGTTACCAGAGTAGGAGGTGCTTAGATGAGGCCACTCATGGTAGAGTTAGAGGTGGCGAAGCGCTCGGTTTCTAGCCCTAAGTTGTGAAGAGCGGAGAGGTAGAGATTAGGAAGAGGATAGTTATCAGTCGTGCTGAAGGCGAGGTGACGCCCATGCTTATAGCCACCTCCACCGAAGAGCACCGGCATGTTACGATTATCATGGGAAGAGGCGTTCCCTAGGTTAGAGGTGAGGAGAGCCATGGTGTCATCTAGGAGCTTGGCTCCGTGGAGCTTACGGAGGAAATCTCCCCAGACGTCAATGGTGGCTTGTTCTACGACGGCGAGCTGATCGAGTTTCTCGGAGCTTTGACCGTGGTGCGAGAGGGAGTGGTAGGATTCCTCGACCCCTTCGAGGGAGCGGACGGAGTTCCCACTACAGTGGAGAGTGATAAAGCGGGTTGAATCGGTTTGGAGTGCCAGAAAGGCGGTGTCTAGAAAGGCTCGATTGGTATCTGGCGCGTTATTAGGATCAGGTGCTTTGGGGATTTTTTGACCCTTTGGCTTTGCTTTGTTGATCCAAGTTTCATTGGCCTTTAGGCGGACTTCTAGCTCACGGACAGAGGTGAACCACTCATCGAGTTTTTCTCGGTCACCGGGGCCGACTTGGCGTTCCAGTGACTTGGTTTCTGAGCGGACGATGTCCATGATGGATTTGCCGTTTTTAGCGATTTCGGCCTGTTGTTTTTTGGCCTTAGGGCTGTCTTCGACGAAGAGGGTGGAGAAGAGTTTTCTGGGGTCTGCGATGGCAGGGATCATGGCGCCGCTCTCGGAGTATGAGGGGGAGCGGGTGCTTCCGGTGTTTAGGACGAGTGAGGGGAAGCGAGTTTGATCGCCAAGATGTTTCGCCATGTATTGGTCAAGCGAGATGGTATTTCTATTACTAGATCCACGGCGCATGGGGCAGGCGGAGAAGATGGAGGCTTCGGCAGTGTGGCCGCCTTGGACGCCAGGGTGGGAGGAGCCGGAGATGACTGTAAATTTATCACGGATGTCTTGGAGCGACTTTAGGTAGGGTGAGGGAGTGTAGGTGTGGCCTTTATCCTTCGGCACAAGGTAGGGGTTATGAAGGCCAAGAGAGAGTGAAACGCCAATGAAGCGCTTAGGCCTGAGAGGAGTAGAGGCGCCGAAGGCGGGTGCCATGGCATCTAGTAAAGGGAGGCCGAGGGCTATTCCAGCCTGCTTAAGAAGGGTGCGACGTGGGAGGGACTTATGAGTGGAAATGTACATGGCGGTCTAGGGCTTATTTGCTAAGGAAGGCAGGGCTGCTTAGGGTGTGATGAATGAGGGTGCGGAGGCCGTAATTTTCTTTTTTAGAGTGATTTAGGATGGCTTCGAGGTGTGGCCGGTCGCTGAAGCGGATCTTTCCGCCTGATCCGTAGCTTAGGATTTGCTCTACAAAGGAGCGTGCGAGTGTCTGAGGCTGTGTCAGGTAAATTTTCTTCCATTCATTAAATCCGGAGAAGGACTGTCCATCTGGAGTGATGCCGGAGGGATCTACTTTAGCCGAGTTTTCTTTATTCCCATAAGCGGTCCGATAGGTGCCCACGGGGTCGAAGCTCTCGAGAGCAAATCCGGGAGGGTCTATCTTATCATGGCAACTCGCGCAGGAGGTGGCATTGGTATGCTTCGCGAGCTGGTCGCGGATGGAGATGGCGCCGCGAATGTCTGGCTCGATAGCGGGGGTGTTCGGCGGTGGGGGGGCTAGGTGGTTTCCTAGAATACGCTCGTTTACCCACACTCCTCTTAGGACGGGTGAGGTGACGGAGCCGTCTGCGGTGACTTTGAGAATGGAACCTTGGGTGAGGAGGCCAGAGCGCTGGTGGTGAAGGAGGGGGGTTTTTTGAAGCCCAGCCCCGGGGGTGAGTTCGGTTTTACGAAGGTTGTAGTGATCGCGGAGACGGGTGTTCAGGAAGGTAAAGTCGGATTGCAGGATTTGGGTGATTGGGCGATTTTTTCTAATGAGTTCGGTGATGAAGGCGCGGGTCTCGAGGAGCATGGACTCTTGGAGAGGGATGTCGAAGGAGAAGCGCCGGCGGTCGGGCTGGGTGGCGTTGATGTGCCGGAGGTCGAGCCATTGGTCAGTAAAGTCTTTGATGAAGCGCTGGGAGTTCTCGTGCTTAAGCAGGCGGGTGATTTGTTCGCCGAGAGTGGCAGGGTTGCGGAGTTTCCCTTCGTGGGCGAGTTTGCGGAGCTTCCGGTCAGGGAGGGTCTTCCATAAGAGATAGCTCAGACGGGTGGCAATGGCGTAGTCATCGAGAGGGCCTGGATTTTCGACAAAGGTAAGGAAATGTGGGGAGCAAAGGATGGCGTGATAGGCATTACGGATGGCTTGCGGGAATTTTTTTCCGGCTTTGAGCTGGGATGTCGCAAGTTCCAGATAGGGGGCGATTTGAGCCGGGTTTAGAGGTCGGCGGAATGCGTGGGAGGCGAAGCGGCGAATGAGGGTTTTAGCGGTAGCGAGTGGGGTGGAACCTCCGCTGGAGTAGTCTCTGGGTGCTAGCTGGCCAAAGAGGATTTGGCCGATCTTCTGGCGGGTGGCATTTGGGTAGATGCGCTCGATGGAAATTTTGTCAAAACGGAAGCCCGTGTGGCCGCTTTCCTCGAGATCTTTATTGGCATAATCAAAGTGGCCGTTTTGAGAGCGTAGGCCCTTTAAGCCAGATTGGTTGGGTTTAAAGATGAGCAGGTGGCCGGCCTTCATCCATCCCTCGAAGTGCTGTGTCGTGGGAGTGCGGGTGGCTTCTACGATGCCCAGCGTATTGAGGAGCGGTTCATTAGAGAAGCCAGATCCGGTTTGGAGGGTTCCCCAGACGTAGTTTCCGGGGCGTGGATTCACGGCATCGAGATTATGAATAGTGATGCGGTAGGTGCCGCTGGCTGGGACTCTTGTTGCTACGATCCGGCCGGAGAACTGGATGCGTGAAAGCCAGGAGATGGCCTTACCTTTCCAAAGTTGGGGTCCTCGGTTGTTGCCTGGTCCGGGTGTGGTGATTTCCTTCGCTGAGTAATCACGGCGGAACTTCTGTTCCCCCTTTAAGGCTCGAGTAAAAGCTTCATCGAGGGCTGAATCTGCGACTCGGAGATAGTTACTAAGATGAAAGTGGGAGATTTGTTGAGAGTCAGCAGTGGTCGTGAAGCCTTCCTCTGAGTCGGCGGTGAGTTCATTCGCGAGGGGGCTATCTATCCCGAGTAAGTCGTGAACGGAATTTTCATATTCTTCTGCGCTGAGTCGCCGTGCGTTTACACGTCCGGTATCTTGAAGTTCTTGGTGATCGGCCTGAATGAGGGGGGCTTCTAGCGCAGTGAGAAAGGGGTAGAGATCAGAGGCTGCGGGCCGTTTTTTCTTTTTAGGGGGCATTTCCCCTGCTTCAACCCGCTCGAAGACGCGCTCCCAAGTGCTCCGATTTTCTTGGTCATTGGGGTTGAAGTCGAGATCGAGCAGATTGAGATCCCCCTCATGATCTAGATCATCGTGACAGTCATAACAGTGTTGCTCGAGAAAGGGCTCCAGCTCTTCGCGGAGCTTCGCTGGTGAGAGACTACTCAGGGTGAGAAGAAGGAGGAGGAGGCGCATTGCGAGGAGACTGAGTAGTGGAGATGAAGCTGTGTTTTGAGATTTTTTTTTCTTAAAATGACATCCTTGCCCCAAGGGGAATACCTAGTCTAGGAGTCAGATCTTTCGTGATGAGAGGGGAGAAACATTATCAACATTTAAATTAAAAGAGGTGTATGACAGAATAGGCTTGAAGCGTCCGTTTAAGGTGGTGAAAGTCTCACTTGAAACGCTTTATGACATCCTTTCCTTCCCAAAATCCCCTGAAGCTTCTCTTTTCTCTGGCGGCTGTAATGTTTCCGCTGGCGATTCTGGGTGAACCGCTCCCTGGCCCGAAGATCAATACGACTGAGACGCCAGTGGAGGAACAACAAAAGAATCAGACTCGCCCTAAGTTCCCACAACCACTTGAAATTTCAGGAGTTGGGGAGAAGACATCTTTACCCATCACCCCTACAAAGAGGGAAACGATTGTTTTTCTTGGAAATTCTTTGGCTGAACGAATGGAGCACTTCGGGTACTTTGAGACCCTCCTCCATACTCAGTTTCCCCATTTAGAGATTACTTTCCGTAATATGGGATTCCCGGGACACACTCCAGGATTCCGTCCAGAGGCTGGGCAGCCTAACCCCTGGGCCTTTCCAGGTGCTCAGAAATTCCGCCGCGAGATCAGGAAACATAGGGGAAGGGGGCACTATCCTACTCCAGATGAATGGCTTAAATTGATAGATGCATCTACGATTGTCGCTTTCTTTGGATTTAATGAATCCTTCGATGGTCCTTCAGGAGTGGAGAATTTTCGTCGAGAGTTATCTGCGTTCGTAGACCACACCTTAAGTCGCTCTTATGATGGGAGTGGTCGGGCGCCACGCTTAGTTTTAGCGACACCGATTGCGATGGAGCAACATCCATCCTATCTTCTTCCAGATGCTAAGGAACGCAATGAGCTCTTAGGCCAGTATGCTGCAGCGGTGAAAAAGGTTGCGGAGGAAAAAGGCGTGGCCGCGCTCGATCTTTTCAGTGCAAGCCGAGAGTGGTTCGCTGCCGCCGAGGGTAAGTTGACGATTAATGGAGTTCATCTCTCTGGAGAGGGGTATGCCAAATTAGCCCCTCTCTTGATTCAGAATCTCTTTGGGAAAGAAGCAGTGGTAGAAAAGGATGGGGGGCTTTTGCGCCAAGCAATTTATGATAAATCTTGGTTCTGGAGGAACGATTACCGGATGCTCAATGGTGTCCATGCTTACGGCCAACGCTGGGCCCCATACGGAAATGAGAATTATCCTGAAGAGATTGAAAAAGTGCGCCAAATGACAGTGCTCCGTGATCAGAATCTCTGGGCGATCGCGCAGGGCAAATCCGATTCCCTTAAAGTGGACGACACTGGCACCCGCCCGCTGACCCCGATTAAGACGAACTACCAGCCATCTGAGAAAAACGGGAGTGTTAACTACCTTTTAGAAAAAGAGGCGATGGAAAAGTTTACTCTTCCTGAGGGTTATGAGGTCTCGGTATTCGCGACGGAACAAGAATTCCCTAATCTAGGAAATCCTTGCCAGATGCAATTTGATAATAAGGGTCGTCTCTGGGTCTCGACCGTTCCCTCCTACCCGCACTACAAGCCAGGTGGGCCGCTTCCAAACGATAAACTCTTAATCTACGAGGATACGGACGGGGATGGCCGTGCCGATAAAGAGACCGTCTTTGCGGAGGGGCTCCACATACCGATTGGTTTTGAGATCGCCCCCGAGGGAGTTTATATCTCAGAGGAGCCCTACCTCACCATTCATAAAGACCTAGACGGTGATGACCGTGCTGATACGAAGGAGTATCTCTTAGATGGCTTCGACCCGCATGATACCCACCACGCGATTTCTTCTTTTGATGTCGATAATGGTGGAGGCATTTTTATGTGTGAGGGGAGATTCCTGCACTCACAGGTGGAGACGCCATGGGGACCTCAGCGGATGACAGATGGGGGAGTGTGGCGCTTCGATCCGAAGTCTTGGAAGGTGGAGCGCGTCCTTCAGCGTGATGTGAGTAACCCCTGGGGCGTAGCTCATGATGAATATGGTCAGAATTTTCTCAATGACGCATCAGGAGGATCTCAGTACTGGATGCTTGGGTATAGTGTAAAGGTTCCGCATGCCTTCGAGATTCCGCACGTCGAGAAGTTTAATTACGAGCACCAAATCCGCCCTTCTTCCGGGTCAGAGTTCTTACACTCGCGTCACTTTCCTGATGAGGTGCAAGGGGATTACCTTTACGCGAACTCGATCGGTTTCTTAGGCATCAAGCAATATGAAACGCTCGAAGATGGCGGTGAGATTAAGGGGAAGCACCGCCAAGATCTGATCCAGTCAACTGATGGAAATTTCCGCCCTGCCGATCTCGAACTCGCACCTGATGGGAGCCTCTACTTCACTGATTGGCATAATACTCTGATCGGACACATGCAGCACAATGCGCGAGACCCTTACCGTAATAACGTCTATGGTCGTATCTATCGTATCACCTACCCTTCCCGCCCTCTGGTAGAAGCACCACTGGTTTCAGGAGCGAGTATTTCCGCTCTTTTTGAAAACATGAAAGTGCCTGAACTTAATACTCGGAGACGCTCTCATCTTGAGCTCCGGGGGAGAGATGCTGCTGAGGTGATCGCAGCCGCGAAAAACTTTGCTAGTGAGAACGCTTCTGATGAGCTGCTTACTTTAGAAGCTCTCTGGGCCACTTGGGGACACCAGCAGCCTGATCTTACTCTCTTAAAGAAATGTCTAGGGGCTAAGGATCACCGCGTCCGCTCAGCAGCAGTGCGGGTGGCACGCCACTGCCTCCATATCCTAGAAGAGCCTGAACAGTATTTCCTAAATGCTGCGAATGATGAGCACCTCCGCGTGCGCTTAGAAGCTCTCTCTGCAGGCTCGTGGCTAGGGGGTAAAAATGGAGCTCGCATCTTTCTCGCCGTTGCCGCTCATGGTACTAAGAATGATAAGTGGATCCGGAATTCTCTGAACTCGGCCCTCCGCCTTTTAAGACCGGATGTGGAAGCCCTTCTAGAGAGTGGGGAAGTTAAAAAAGACACGATTCCTAATTTAGAGTTAGTGATGGCAGGTAAGCTACCAGTTCTTCCTCCCAAGTCTAAGTTTTCGATTAGCCCAGCTCTCGCTCACCGTTTGAAGTCGGATAAACTTTTCAGAAAGACTTACGAGAAAGGGGCTAAGCTTTTCGCCACTGCTGGGTCTTGTACAACTTGCCACCAGGCCTCAGGAGCTGGAATTCCTAACATCTACCCTCCTCTTAATAAAAGTGAGTGGGTCACTGGCGACGCAGAGCGGCTGATTAAGCTGACCCTTCATGGGCTGTGGGGCAAGATCAAGGTAAAGGGAGTCGAGTATGATCCGGCTAAGGGGGTGCCACCAATGACTGCTTTTGCCGCGATTTACGATGATCAGGATATCGCTGCCGTCTTGACTTACGTTCGCTCAAGCTGGGGGAACGTTGCCTCAGAGATCCAGCCAGATCTCGTGAAAAAAGTCCGTGCTGAGACGAAGGGACAGGAGGGTTTCTATAAACCTGAGCTACTTTTGAAAGATCATCCGATGCAGGTCACTAGCGCTGAGGCCATGTATTTCAGTCCCGACTCCGTGTCAGTAAATGTACCGGCGACCTATGGGACAAAGGTGGAGAATGTGATCGATGGCTCTGGTCTTACGGTCGCAGTTTCCAGTCTAACTGATAAAACAATTGGGCAGGCGAAGCATAAAAAGGACTTCGAAAGTGAAACGAAGTTTTCTAATGCACGTAGCGGAGATGAAGGAGGACAGAAGAAAGGAATTTTCTCCTTTGTGATTTCTAACTCAGGAACGGCTCCACTCTCAGTCACGGACTTAGTGCTTTGGAACTACTCTCAGCGGAAAAAGGATAATCGTGGTCTCGGAGCCTTTAGCTTATCTCTAGATATGGGAGAGGGGTTTTCTGAAGCCCCATTATTAGAAGGTTATTTTCCAGCGGTCAATCGGGCGCACACTCCTCATTTGCTAAGCTTACCCCCCTTTAAATTAGGAGTGGGAGAGAAGGCGACGATCCGCCTCACTGCGGAGAGTCAAGGTGGAGATGCAATCGGCCTAGATGAAGTGGCCTTCCGCGCAGTTCCGGTTAAAAACTAGAAATAGGAAAATCCACTCACTAAAGTCTGGGGGTTTTGAGCTGCCTGAAGGTGAGGCTGATCCGAGGCTCTTTAATTCTAGCCATTTTAGGGAGACAGTGAGCCCAGTGTGTCTGGATCGTCCCGGACATGATGAGAAGGCTACCCGGAGCGAGTAGCGTGGTAATCTGTTCTTTAGAGCGGAGGTGCTTAAAGTAAAACTTCCGTTCTGCGCCAAAACTGAGACAGGCGATGGTGGAGTCTTTACGGATCGAGGACTCATTATCGCGATGCCACGAGACTCCTTGTGAGCCCTCGTGGTAGAGATTGAGAAGACAGGAGTTAAAGATCTCGCCGGTCTGCTTCTCGACCTGAATTTTTAGCTCAGAGAGGAGCGGGCTCCACGCGAGCGGCTGCTTAGTTACACCAGAGTATGTGTAAGCGAGATTCTTTTCGCCGTACCACGCCACTTGGCGCGCCGTAGTGATCGTTTTACCGAACATTTTTATGACGTC
Source organism: uncultured Verrucomicrobiales bacterium (assembly GCA_937928425.1). GTDB lineage: Bacteria > Verrucomicrobiota > Verrucomicrobiia > Verrucomicrobiales > Akkermansiaceae > SW10. Next base: position 7,570 of record CALFVL010000111.1, on the reverse strand, counting down.
ATGCTCCCAGGGCACTTCTTTTTGGAGCTGGGTGAAATGGCGCTCTGCACCTTCTGCGAAAATTGGCCCGTAGTTCAGGGCAGTGCCATCGAAGGGAAGGAGATTTTTTGGTGGCGCGATGCTCATGAGCCGGAAGGTGGAATCAAGTTAGCATAAAGCATGGATGATCTTAAAGGACAGGGAAGACAATTTGCGTTTCCTGAACTTTTAAACTAAAGTAGCTCCTCCTTCTTTTTTCGACAAGTATCTAACAGAAACTTGTTAGATGAAGGAGTGGAACAACAAACGAACAACAAATGAAAAAATATACAGCAGAATTCATCGGAACCTTGTGGCTAGTCCTCGGGGGATGTGGAAGTGCGGTCTTGGCTGCAGGCTTCCTTGGAAATCTTGGCCCGGATGCCACGGCATTCCATATCGGAATCGGGTTTGTCGGGGTATCCTTGGCTTTCGGTTTGACGGTTTTGACCATGGCTTGTGCGATCGGGCACATTTCGGGCTGCCATTTGAATCCCGCCGTTTCGGTGGGGCTCTTTGTCGCGAAGAAAATGGATAAAAAAGATCTAGTACCTTACATCGTGGCTCAAGTCTTAGGCGGAATTGTCGGCGCGGGAATTTTGTTTACCATTGCCACAGGGCAGGCTGACTTTGATGCGGCAAAGAGTGGCTTTGCCTCGAATGGTTTTGGAGAAAATTCCCCAGGTGGATTTACCTTAACTTCTGTCATAATCACCGAAATTGTCCTCACGGCGATTTTCTTAATCGTGATCTGTGGGGCCACTAGTAAAGATGCCCCAGGATTGATCGCGCCGATTGCGATCGGACTTTGTTTAACCTTGATTCACTTGATTAGTATTCCGGTTTCTAACACCTCGGTAAATCCCGCTCGCTCGCTAGGGACTGCGGTCTTTCAAGGAGGATGGGCTCTTGGCCAAGTGTGGGTCTTCTGGGTTGCTCCCATGATTGGAGCAGTGATTGGAGCTCTCATTCATACCTTCTTAAACTCTGAAAAAGAGACATAAGTCCCCACAGGTCTCTTTAAAGAATCTCCCTCTTATCATTTCTGTAAGAGGGAGATTTTTTTTAAACGATCTTAAAATATGAATTTATGGAATCAATTTAGAGGTTGATTTGATCTCAGAAAGGTGTAATACAACATCTCTATGAACTTTTTTTTGAACATGCTAAAGATTTTTTTGTGTGTGCTAGTGACTTCTGGATTGCTAGGTGGGCAGACCTTGCAGGTCGACTTTAATTCGTCTGGAATTAGTCAGAATGGGTGGTCGACGATTCAGGAAAGTGATAACGACTTAGGAACCTCTTGGTCGAAAAACTTCGCCAACGGAATCAGTCTAGATGTAGATGCAGTAGGCAGTGTTTCTTTAGAAGACCGTGATCGAGGGACGGCGAATGGAGGAGGAGGAGAGTCTGCGATGTGGCGTGATTTTCTTTTTGCCAATGGGAGTTTTGCGAGTGTTCCGGGATCTGGGGTCGTTCTCTCTTTTACGGGGTTGCAGGCTAATACCGAATACCCCGTGCGGATCTGGGCCTATGACTCCGCCTCAGGGGGGCAACGCGCGACGGATTGGAGTGGAGGGGGATCACCAGTGAGGCGACTTGTTACGAATGGGCTCCCAGACACGCTCGCTGATAATGTGCAGACGCTTAATGTCACCACTGATGTGGACGGGACGCTTGTTTTGAGAGGGATTGTTTCGGTCATCAGTCCACACCCATCACACAATGTGTTCATTAATGGCTTAGAGATTGGAAATCCGGTTTTCATCGATGGCCCCACAGCACTAACACTATCGAACCGGACGGTGGCGAGGTCCGCCGCCATTGGAACGGTGGTGGGCACTCTCAGGACCGAAGACCCTACACCGGGGGATTCCTTTCTCTATTCTCTAGTTTCCGGGGTTGGAGATGGCTTTAATTCGCAGTTTACGATCGATGGCGATGACTTGGTGACTGACCGAGATCTCAAAACCTTTTCTGATGGAGCGATTTTATCGGTGAGAGTCCGGACACAAGATGCGCTTGGAGCCTCTTTTGAAGAGACTTTTACGGTAGAAGTGGTGGTTGATTTTGATGGAGATGGTCTAGATGACGACTGGGAACTCACTTTCTACCCTGACTTAGTGACTGCGTCTGGTGGAGATGATGGAGACTCAGATGGGCTTACTAACCTCCAGGAGCAGAGTGTGGGGACGAGTCCCATCTTGAGTGATACGGACGGTGATCTTTTGCTAGATGGTGTGGAGTTTAATACGCTGGGAACGGACCCTCTCCTCTCCGATTCTGATGGAGACGGCCTTCTAGATGGCGTAGAAACGAATACTGGAATCTTCGTGAACCTAAGTAACACTGGGACCGATCCTCTCCAAAGAGATAGTGATGGAGATGGTTTTAATGATTCTTTAGAAGTTTCGGAGGGTACGAATCCCGGCGATGTGGGGGACTTTCCAGATACCCTCCTTCCTCTGCGACTTAATGAAATTCTCACGAGAAATGCGACTGATATTGATGACGGCTTCGGGAGGCGCCGAGACTGGATTGAACTTTATAACCCAAATCCCGTCTCGGTAGACTTAGATGCTTATTACCTCACTGATGATTTAGGAGATCTAACAAAGTGGAATTTCCCAGCAATTAGTATTCCAAGCCAAGGCTTCATTATCGTATTTGCCTCTGGAGATGACACCGTAGATCCAGCGGGTAATGCGCACACGAATTTTAGTTTAGGGTCTGGGGGGGAATTCCTCGCGATTGTTCGCCCAGATGGTGTCACCTTGGATGATCGCTTCGAGCCCACATATCCCCCACAGTTTACGGACATCTCTTATGGACTTCCTGCTGGAGGCGGGAATCCTGTGTTTTTTGAAACGACGACTCCGGGGGCCGTTAATAATGAGCCTGCTTTCCCTGGGGTGGTGAGAGATACGAATTTTCAAACGGACCGCGGCTTCTACACGGACCCCTTTAGTTTAGTCATCACCTCTGCGACTCCCGGGGCAACGATCCGTTACACCCTAGATGGCTCGAAGCCCACGCCCTCGACTGGTTTAGTTTACACGGGGCCATTAACCATTGGCACGACGACCACGGTACGGGCGATGGCGACTTTTAATGATTGGATCCCGACGAATATTGATACCCACACATATATCTTTATTGAAGATGTTGTGCGCCAGCCAGATACCCTACCCGGGTGGCCTACTGATTGGGGTTTCGATAATCAAGTTGGACAAAATGTGGTCTCAGATTATGAGATGGACGCTAGGGTGGTGGATAATGTGAATGGCCTGGGAATTCACACTGTACAAGAAGCTCTACTTGATATCCCAACGGTGGCACTCTCGATGAACCAAGATGCCATCACGGGTGGCTCTGGGGGGATGTTGACTAATCCACGAGGCCGCTTCGAGCGAGAGTGCTCGATCGAGTATATCCTTCCGGATGGGAGTAGGGGTTTCCAAGAGGATTGCAGGATTGAGACTCAGGGAAATTCGAGCCGCCGACCCTTCCGTATGCAGAAGCACTCGATGAGACTCACCTTCACTTCCGAGGTTGGAGTGCCTAGGTTAGAATTTCCGCTCTTCGAGGATTCGGAAGTTGAGCGCTTTAATAAGCTGGTTTTACGAGCTTGCTTCACTGACTCATGGGGACTCAATACATGGGTTTCTAGGCGCTATCGTCCGAATGATTCGCAATACACGAGGGATGTGTGGATGAAGGACAGTATGTCTGCGATGGGGCACCCCAATGGGCATGGTCGCTTTGTCCACCTGTATTACAATGGCATTTACTTCGGTATCCATGACTTCACGGAACGCATTGAGGATGATTGGTATGCCGAGCATTTTGGAGGTGAAGAAGATGACTGGAGAGTGAACCAAGATCACTCAATCACTGAATCCGGCCCCGAGTGGAACGCGATGATGAGTCTGTTAAATGGAGATATCAGAGATAACGCGATTTACGAGCAGGTCCAAGATCACATCGACCTCGAAAACTACGCTGACTATATGTTGCTGCATTTTTATGCCGATGCGGAAGATTGGCCCGGTTCAAACGGTTATGGTGCGGTGAACTCAATCAGTGGAGATGGTAAATTCCGCTTCCAAGTCTGGGATCAAGAAATTGCTTTAGATAAATTTAGCTGGAATCGTTATGATACCGCGACTGGAGCCGGGGCTCCTCTTCAAAGGCTCCGTCTGAATGAGGAGTTCAGAATCCTCTTTGCGGACCGAACTCATAAACACATGTTTAACGGAGGGGCTATCAGTGAGTCTGGGTCAGTGAACCGTTTCATGAGAATCTCGAATGAGATTGATAAGGCTATTGTCGCTGAGTCTGCCCGCTGGGGAGATACTCAGGATAATACCCCGTATGGAAATACCGCTTCTTCGTCGAATGATATTGATGCTGATTTCTTCCCGCCCACTATTAACGATCCAATCTACTTTACTCGGGAGCAGCATTGGCTCGTAGAACGGGATGTCGTGACTCAACACTACATTCCCATCCTTCATGATGAGAACGATAGTCGTTCTATTATCAGGGAAATGAGAGCGCGTAATCTTTACCCTTCGATTGATGCGCCAATTTATGGTCAGCACGGGGGTATCGTTCCCAGTTCCTTCAATCTTCCGGTCAATGCGACATCAGGTGCCGTCTACTTCACTTTAGATGGGAGTGACCCACGACTTGTCGGAGGAGACATTAATCCTAATGCTGGATTATTAACTGGCGGGAGTATCGTGGATACCTTTGTCACCTTTGAGGCGAATGGGTGGCGTTTCCTAGATACTGGAGTAGCTCAGAGCGACAGTAATGTCGTGGTGGGGAGCTTAGGATATAACTCGAGTGATTGGAAGCATCCTGCATTTAATGACAGTGCATGGGGGACTGGTCAGGCGATGTTAGGTTACGGTGTCGTAGGTTCCACGCCGCTTAATACGACGATCGGTCCTGCAACTAGCCCTCGCCACATTACCACTTACTTTCGCCGAGACTTCACGGTTACTGGAGCCTCTGATTACACCCAGCTGACCTTCGAACTTATTCGGGATGACGGTGCGATTGTGTATCTTAATGGAAGAGAGATTGATCGCAGTAATCTAGCTCCGGGGACTGTCGGTTTCGGGACCACTGCGTCTAGCTCTAGCCCTGAGGATGAAGTCGTCCAGTTAGCTACGATTAACCTCAGTCCTGGCGATTTACTAGAGGGGGTCAATGTGATTGCGGTAGAAGTTCACCAAGCATCTCCAAATAGTAGTGATCTTGGGATGGATCTCCGAGTGCGTGGAACCCGACCTAATTCGGGAGCTAATGAAATCACTCTAACTCAGACTGGCACGGTGAAAGCGCGTGCGCTCAATGCAGGTGAATGGTCTGCTCTTACCGAAGCCGACTTCATCGTAGGAGTCACTGCTTCTGCGAGTAATTTAGTGGTTTCGGAAATTTTTTATAACCCACCAGGTGCAGACGAGTCGACTGAGTGGATCGAGCTTATGAATATCTCATCGCAGTCGATCGATCTGACTGATGTCTCGCTAACGGGGATTACGTATACTTTTCCCGCCGGAGTTGTTCTTGGTGCAGGGGAACGAATCGTAATCGTAGCGGATCAGGTGGCTTTTGCCTCTGCTTACAGCACGAGTGATCTTAACATCGCTCCTGGGGCTTACACGGGTAGTCTGCGAAATAGCGGTGAAGAAATCGCGATTCTGAGCGCGGGCCAGACTGCAGACATCCAACGATTCACCTATCTTGATGCACCACCTTGGCCGACATCTCCTGATGGGGGAGGTTTCTCCCTAGTGCTGATCAACCCTCAGTCATCCCCGATCCACGGTGATGCAGGGAATTGGCGGGCGAGTTTCACCGCTGGAGGAACTCCGGGGACCACTGACACTGAGACCTTCACCGGAGATCCGAATGCTGATTCTGATAGCGATGGCTTGAGTGCTCTTCTAGAGCACGCGTTCGGGACCGTCGCAGGTGATGAGGGTGCTAGCCCAGAGGCTGCAATCGTAGCTGGGACAGCTCTCTTTACGGGCGAGAGTAGCGAGAGCCTTACGATTAGCTTTCGTCGGAATCTCCTTGCAGAGGATGTGGAGATCTTTGTTGAAGTGTCTTCTGATCTACTTGCTTGGAACAGGATGGAGACAGCATTCGTCTCGGCAATTGGAAATGGTGATGGGAGTGAAAGAGTGACCTTCCGTTCGCTAAATAGTATAGGTTCTCAGGATCGGGAATTTATTCGGCTACGAGTGGTGCAAAGGCCCTAGGGAGAACTTCTTTTTCGAGATTGGGATAAAGCCGGACTAGAACATGGAAAAGTGAGTGTAGTTGAGAACGGAAAGTTCGGGTCCTGCAGTAATTCAGAGCGAGTAAAATTCGAAAGAAGATCTGCATGGGATACACGGTAATAATTCGCAAATGATTTTGCCATGGAAGTAAGACTTCGGCGAGATATGGATGCAAGTGAAGTTAGGGAGAAGTATGCCGAGCATTTTTAGGTTGGCATGATGGGTGCGGCAAGGAATGGCTCTATCGCTTATTCTTCTGGGTTAGCAGTTCAAGGACTGGAGTCAGCTATGAGCAGCGCTAGGTCGGCGAAGTGCTTGAGTTTCTCAAGTCCATAGAATTAAACTACTGGACGGCTAGCAGACTACCAACTCCGTCTTGCTCTCCTTGACGGTTCGCGTCGATCAAACGTGATTGATAACGCCTCAATGACCACATCATGAGGGTGAAGAAGATCAGAAGTGCAATCTTCCCGTCAGAGTCTTTTCTATCGAGGAGTGGTGCGAATGAGAATACCAAGCACCAGAAAGACACAAACGAGAAAATCGTCCATAAGTACGCCGATACGAGCTTACGCTTCAAGAGAAAGTATGACGTAGCAACACCCGTTGAGGACCATAGATAAAGAGTCGCCCATCGCGAGACTGATGATGATGAATCACACCAAGCAATGCTCCAACCATCGTCTCCTGAACTTATGGATGGTATCCACAGCCATGACGTCAATACCTGCAATGATACTAATACCGCAAAGCCTGTGCAAAAGTTCAGCAGGTATGATGTTCGAGGCATAATTTTTTAGAGGACTGTTACGTTCTTCAGAACCCCGAGGGGACCGGGTGGAGGAGACACCAAGCGACTTACTGCTGTGTGAAGACGAAGCGGTAGAAGAGGCGTCGTGGAAGAGAATCTGGGTCGGCGTTCCAGATAAGAAGATCCTCGGACGCTTCCAGAGTGACTGTGACACCGGTTGCGAGGGGATTTACGGTAAATGTAGGAGCCATTCCAGGTATGATTTGGCCAAAGGGTGAGAGGTCTGTCTGGTTGGGATCGAGCCCCAGAGCATATTCACCGAGGTCGGGGATGCCGTCACCATCTGGGTCAGCAGAGCTGAGGCCACTGAGGCCATTTGCGGCAACGAAGTCAGCGAAGGTTGAGGTGGTGAAGTTCACGCTCCCAGGGGTGATGGTACCGGCAGACCATGAATCAGGTGAACTCCCGGGAGCATTCGGAAAGTCTCGCTCGATCGAGGGAC
>CALFVL010000110.1 GCA_937928425.1 uncultured Verrucomicrobiales bacterium | reverse complement strand
TCTATGGGCCGCTGAAGCTCGAAGCCCTTCCGGCACACCACACAACTCCCCCCCGGATCATCCGGATCGAGAGAACGATATTCGTAAATCGGCATCACCTGAAAAAAAGAAAAAGGATGCTGCTAAAAAAGCGGCACCCTTGAAAAATAAACTCCGTAAAGAACTACCAAGATGACTTGGTCACCCCAGGAATCATCCCGTGAGAAGCCATCTCACGGAAAGTAATCCGGGATAGACGGAAACGGCGAAGAAAGGCACGACGACGGCCAGTCACCTCACAACGATTTACTAAACGAGTCGGGCTCGCATCACGAGGAAGCATTGTCAAACCGACATAATCTTTCTCCTTCTTCAACTTGTGACGAAGATCAGAATACCTTGCGACTGTTTTTGCTTTGCGCTTATTGCGCTCAATCCAACACTTTCTAGCCATGGGAGGAGGAGAAGTAATCACTTTTAACCCAGAAGCAAGGTTTTTTGAAAATTTCCCAATCTTTTTCTCTCTCTTTTAGGACCCTTCGATATTCCATTAAAATTAGCCAAATCCACTTGCTTTGAAATCTCGCTAATTCTACTTCCCATCATGAACCGACCCGATGGACGCGCCATTCCCGATCTCCGCCCGATTTCCTTCATCCCAAACGTCGCACCCCACGCCACCGGCTCCGTGCTCGTCTCCTTTGGTAATACTCGCGTCATCTGCGCCGCCACCATCGAGGAAAACGTCCCCCGCTGGATGAAGTTCCAGAACGTCGAAGGAGGCTGGATCAGTGCTGAGTATTCCATGCTCCCTTACTCCACCCATGACCGGAAACAGCGCGATATTAATCGCGGAAAGCTCGACGGCCGCTCCTCAGAAATCCAGCGCCTCATTGGCCGCTCCCTCCGCGCCGTCATCGACCTTAAAAAACTCGGCAAACGCACCATCTGGATCGACTGTGATGTCCTCCAAGCTGACGGAGGTACCCGCACCGCCTCCATCACCGGAGGCTGCGTCGCCGCCGCCATCGCACTAAATAAACTCATGGCAAAGGGGAAACTCAAAGACTTCCCCCTTAAAAAACTCGTCGCCGCCGTCAGTGCCGGCATCTACCAGAACGAGGCCATCCTGGACCTAAACTACCCTGAAGACCGTGACGCCTCAGTCGACTTTAACGTCGTCATGACCGAGAGCGGCGAATACGTCGAACTCCAAGGCAGTGGAGAAGAAGACGTCTTCACCAGCGAGCAAATGACCGCCATGCTCGAGCTCTCCAAGACAGGAATCCAAACCCTCGTCGAGCTACAAAAAGAAGCCATCCTCGCCGCCGACCAAGCCTCCAGCGCGGACCTCGCAGACCTCGCCGCCGCCTTTCAGTAAGCAGTAAGCCTAACTGATTCCTTTTACCTTGCAGAGATTCTACCTCGGATTACACTCGTTTGTCGGTTTTTGCCTTGGCAGATCCCACACATAAAAAAACCGGAGCCTAAAACCCTCCAAACCATAAGAAAAATAATGAAACAGACAAAAACCAAAACAATGAAAGGCTTCACCCTCGTGGAGCTTCTCGTGGTGATTGCGATCATCGCCGTTCTCGCCGGAATTGCGACTCCGCTCATCCTTAGGGCTCAGAAAGCAGGCGCTCGGACTGAGGCCCTTAATAATGCCAAAGCCATTGCCGGTGGACTCTCCGTCTTTAAGACTGACCGAGGAGCCTACCCATGTGGTTACACCCGCGAGCAACTCGAGAGTGAGAGCTTCGATAACCTCCCTCCAGGGACTGACGCCAATGCCTACCTCGCCCAACTCGTCGCAACTGAAATCATCGACTCCGAGACCTACTTCTTCGCCTCCGGTGTTAAAGGAGCCGTGAAAGGTGACGATATCATCGGAACCTCAGACAAACTCCTCGCTCGCGGAGAAAATGGCTTCTCCTACATCATGACTGAAGATGAAGAAGCTCTTTCAGACGTAAAGACCATCACTCCACTCGTCATCGCTCCCATCAAAACAAACGGTGAAGACCCCACCTTTGATGGAAACCCTTACGCTGACCAATACGTGTACGGTGCGGTCGATGGCTCCGGTAAATTAGGGAAAATTGGTAAAGAAGGCCAAGCCATGTCAAAAGGGCGTGACAGTCTTTTCCAGACTGGAACCGACTCGCTCTTCGGTGATGAAATTCCCGTCATCAAAGCACCTACCGGCATCAACTAGAGCCTGATTCACTCAGTCTTTTTTCCCAAAAGCGGGTCTCTTGCGAGATCCGCTTTTTTATGCTGAAATCGCCTCACAGGAGGAAGAAGCACAAAAGAGACTCGGGGGGTCTCAGTCTCCTTCATCTCTTTTCTCGCTAGCCTTCCCATCCTCTTCCTCCTCTCGTCCTGGGCTTTCTCCAAAAACTAGCTAACAAGTATCGCTTAACCCAAACCTTCCAACAGTCCGAATATCTTCTTAAAATTAAAAAAGCACTTTGAAAAACGTGAAAATCAGAACTCAGACTTCCGATTTTCATATTTTAAAGCGACTTTTAACGAAAAACGGAATTTACTATTCTGATTTTCATGTTTTATTCCCAATAATGATCACCCGGCCTGACTTTGAGAAAAACATTCGCACCGCGCTCCGTCGTGCACCGGTGGTAGGACTCGTCGGACCTCGGCAATGCGGTAAAACCACCCTTGCCCGCGACTTCGTTCAAGTGGACTCCGTAAACTACTTTGACCTTGAAGACCCCATCAGCCTTGCGCGCCTCGCCTCCCCCATGGCAGCCCTCTCAGCCCTCCGCGGTCTCGTCGTCATAGATGAAATTCAGCGCCACCCTGATCTCTTTCCCATGCTCCGGGTCCTCGCTGACCGGAAAGACCAGCCTGCCCAATTTCTCGTCCTAGGCTCAGCCTCTCCCCAGCTCATGAGTAGAGCCTCAGAATCTCTTGCAGGTCGGATTGAAGTGATCGAGATCACGCCCTTCCACCTCGCAGAAATCCCTACAACCCAACACGAACTCCGTTGGTCACGAGGCGGCTTCCCCCGCTCATTTTTAGGACAAAGTGAGGTCGACTCTCAAGCTTGGCGGGCCAATTTTATCAGTCGCTTTCTTGAGCAGGATATCCCCCAGCTCGGCTTCCGGATCCCCGCCACCCGCCTCCGCCGCTTCTGGACCATGCTAGCGCACTACCACGGCCAAACATGGAATGGTTCAGAGATTGGCAGCTCTCTCGGCCTAAGCGCCCATACCGTCCGCTCCTATCTCGATCTCCTCACCGACACCTTCATGGTGCGCCAACTTCAGCCTTGGTTCGAGAATATCAAAAAACGACAAGTCAAATCCCCCCGTATCTACTTCCGTGACTCTGGCCTCTTCCACCAGCTTCTTGGGATCAAAACCTATGATGAACTCCAACTGCATCCTAAACTCGGAGCCTCCTGGGAAGGCTTTGCCATTGAGGAGACCCTCCGCGCTGTTCAGCCGGAAGAAGCCTACTTCTGGTCCGTCCACAGCGGCCCAGAACTAGACCTCCTCTGCTTTAAAAACGAACAGCGTCTCGGCTACGAAATTAAATTCATGGACGCACCTAAGATCACCAAGTCCATGCATACTGCGATCGACCTCCTAAAACTAGATCACCTCACCATCGTCTACCCCGGTCGCCAAAACTACCCACTCGCTGACAACATTGACGTCGTTCCCCTCAGCGAATTCCGGAAACACTCCGCCTAAATGGCACTCCGTAAAAATTTCCCCATTTGCAGAATTCGAATCCTCCCTCACCTTAAACTTAATCATGGACGAACTAAGCACTGAACTCACCCTAAATGAAGGAGCCTTCATGCCCTACCCCGTCTCTACTCTGAGTCCTAAAATAGTCCCCACAGACCTCTCCACCTTCAAGTCTCGCGGTATCTCTCAAGTCGAGCGCGACCTCCAACAAAAACTCATCCAGATGCGCGAGGAATACACCGCCACCATCGAGCACTTTAACTGGAATAAACTCGTCTACGAGGCTGACATCAACTTCGAGCCCACCCTTGGTGAAACCTACCACCTCTACCGTATCCGTGGACAAAACACCCTCTCCATGATCGGCCCTGACCAGTGGCCCCACCCTCACCTCGCCAGTTTCCGCCTCGATCTAGACCGTCAGTGGAAACTCACTGAAGCTAGTGTAGAAGGACGCTCGCTTTTCTCCGATGCTCCCGCTAAAGACCTCGGAACATAAAGCATGATTCACCCCACCGCGATCATATCCCCCCGAGCAGAACTCGGCAGTGATGTCGAGATAGGCCCATACTGCCTTATTGAGGAAAACGTCACCCTTGGCGACCGCTGTAAACTGCACTCCCATGTCGTCCTACAAGGACACAGTGAGATTGGTCCAGATAACGAGTTTTTCCCCTTCAGTGCCATCGGCACCAAGTCTCAAGACCTAAAATACGAGGGAGAACCCACCTCCCTCATCATCGGCCAGCATAACGTATTCCGTGAAAATGCCACCATCCACCGTGGCACCCTCCCCGGCACCCCCACCCGCCTCGGCTCCCATAATCTTTGCCTCGCCTACTCCCACATCGCACATGATTGTCAAGTGGGGGACCATGTCATCCTCTCTAACAATGGCACCCTCGCCGGTCACGTCACCGTCCAAGACTACGCGATCATCTCAGGCCTCACCGCCGTCCACCAATTTTGCCAAGTTGGCGCACACTCCATCACTGGAGGGATCTCAAAGATCATTCAAGACATCCCGCCCTTCACCATCGTAGATGGAAATCCCGCCACCGTCCGTGGTATCAACCAAGTCGGACTCCAGCGGCGCGGCTTCAGTGAAGAAGACATCCGCGCCCTCCGCAAAGCCTACAAAAAACTCTTCCTAAAAAAGGACCATAACCTCAGTGAAGCGATCACGCTCGTCGATGAAGACTTAAAGAAAAACCCCCAAGTCGCTAAACTAATCGCCTTCATCGGCCAGTCTGAGCGTGGCATCACCCGCTAACAACTTAAGCCACGGCAAAGCTTGATCAAAGCAGGGTCACTCTCATGCTTCGTATCGGTAATCTCATTGATCGAGGCCATGCCAAAGGCTCCATCTTTAAAAACCACCACCTTATTTTTCTCACCAGCCTGTAAGTTATCCAGCGCTGCCCCCGCGAACTTGAAGGCCATAATACGGTCATAAACGGTAGGTGAGCCACCCCGCTGCACATGGCCCAGAACCGTAAGCCGAGCGTCCATCCCTAAGGCATCGCTCATCCACCGCGTCAGCGTCTCACCCATCCCCGTTCCCTCTGCTACGATCCCTAAAAGATACTGCTTTCCCGCGTCTCGCTGCGCTCGTAATCGCTTACCGATACAATCTAAATCATACTCGATCTCAGGGACTAGACACACCTCTGCATCAGTAGCTAAAGCACTCGTCATCGCCAGATAACCACAATCTCGCCCCATCGTCTCGATCACGAATGCTCGCGAGAATGAAGATGCCGTATCACGTATGCTATCCACACTAGAGCGAATCATGTTTAAGGCCGTATCCACTCCGAGGCAATAATCCGTCCCCGAAATATCATTATCAATCGTGGCCGGAATCCCTGCAAAAGGCACCTTAAAATCTTCATAGAACTGATTCAGAGCATTAAAAGACCCATCCCCACCAATAATGACCAATTTCCCGATCCCCAGGCGTTCCAAATTCTCATAAGCCTGCTTCCTGAACTCATATTCGAAAAACCTCTTCGAGCGAGAAGAGCCTAAAGCGGTCCCGCCCCGATGAATTAGATCTGAGAGAAAAGCATCAGTCGCCGGCTCGATCCACCCCTCAATCAAGCCTCGTAAACCCCACTTCACCAAATAAGGCTCCATCCCCAACTTCAGAGCATAATCTGCCGTAGATTTCACCGCTGGATTCATTCCGGCAGCATCGCCACCAGACGTCATAATCGCTACTTTTTCTCTCAAGACCGCGAGACTTAACACAGATTCCTCTAAGCTCAAGTCCCAGCGCGTAATTCTAGTCCTAAAAGGCATAGATCATCCTCAAATACGCCTTCTACCGCGAACTTCTGGGCTGCTCTCATCACCTCATCCAGCGCACTTGCCCCTCCCTCCGTCTTCTCCAGCGCCCTCTGCAACCTCTCCAGCCCAAATTCCTCGCCCTTCTTATCGAGAACCTCAAACACGCCATCGGTGAACATTAAAACTCCACTCACCTCCCTTAAAGGAAGAGTCACTTCGCTAAATACAAAGCCCGGCACCACCCCTAAGGCTGGTCCTTTCTCCTGCGCCCCCACTTCTAAGATCTCCACCTGGCCACCACGCCTCAGCATCGGGCTAGGATGTCCAGCCAAGGAGAAACAGATTTCCCCCCCTACCAGATCTACCACCCCATACACCGCCGTCGCAAAAATCATCTGTGCCGTCCTCTCTAAGAGATGACACAGGCCATCATTTAGCCCTGTTAGAAACGCCCCAGCCTCAGCACCTAATGATTCATACTGTTTCTCGATGAGGCCGCGTAACATCGAGACCACCAAGGCCGAACGCACCCCATGCCCCATCACATCACACACAAAGAATCCCGCCTTCCCCTCACTTAAGGGCAGGACTTCAAAGAAATCACCTGCTAACTTAGAAGCAGGCTGATAACGGTGGTGAAAACGCGCCTCTATACCCGCAGCCTTCATCGGTAAAATCTCACTCGGAAAAGCCGCCTGTTGAATCTCCCGCGCAAGATTTAACTCCTCCTCCATCGCCTCATTCTGCTGTCCCAAAACCTCCGTAATCTGCTCGAGTTTCTCACGAGTCTGCATCAGCGCCGTCACATCAGAAGAAACTCCAAAAGTCCCCCGTAAAGAACCATCACGATGATACCACGGATACTTTGAACTCACACTCCAAGTCACCTTCCGGTCTTTCCAACAAAGCTCCTCCAACTTCCGCTCGATCGGCTCTCCCGTCTCCATAATCCGTTTCTCATCGGCTTCTGCACTCTGCACCAGTGAAGGAAGGAAAAAATCGCGATTGTGCTTCCCCTCCACATCCTCCGTAGAAGAGGCCTCCACAAACTCCGCCAAACGCCGGTTCACGAGGACAAAATTAGATTCAAGATCCTTAAAATAAACAAAGACGGGAACATTATCCACGACCAAGCGCAGTAGATGCCTCTCCTCGCTAATCTCCCGGTTCACCCCCTGCAACTCACTCGCCACCCTCTTAAGATCATTCTGCAGTTTCATCAGCTCCGTAACCTCGTGAGTCAAACCAAAGGTCCCGATGACTTCACCACTCATCGAACGCCAAATCTCCTTCGTCACCAACACCCACGACTCCGTTCCATCCTCCCACACCTCATGCTCCATCACCTCCTTATGCCCCACCCCAGTCTCCATAATTTTCAACTCCCTAGCACGCGACTGATCAGCATGCTCTTTCCCAAAGAAATCATGATCCGTTTTACCGATCAGCTCCGCCACCGACTTCACCCCCATCCGCTGCGCAGTCGCCACATTCGTGCGGACAAATTTAGAATCTCGATCCTTAAAATACACATTCACCGGCGTACTATCTAGTACTAGATCCACCATACTACGCTCCTCGGCTAGTGCGATCTGCGCATTACGGCGCTTAGAAATATCGATCAAGCTTCCCACCACCCGGATCGCATTTCCCTCATGATCTCGCTCCGGCACCCCCCGCACCCGGAACCACTTCCACCCCCCACCATTCGTCAAGATTCGTGCCTCTGTCGCGAATAATTTCCCTCCCTCTAAAATTAAGCGATCCAGCTTCCGTTGAAATTGAACTCGCTCATCTGGATGCACCCTCTTCTCCACCTCGGCAAAAATATTTGGAGCGCCAATCCTCCCATACCCTAAGAACATTAAGAGTCGGTTCGAATAATAAATCTCACCAGAGCTCAGATCCCAGTCCCAGATCCCCTCATTAGAGGCCTTCAAAGCAAGCTCCAGTCTTTCATCTTCTAAACTCATACACACAAATCCCAAGCTAAGAGACAAATCGCCTTTCGGGCCTCATCAGACATACTGAAACTCTCCACCTCGGTGGCCACTCGGTCCATCAGTTTCCCTAAGCCTCCACCCCGCTCCACCGTTTCTAACAATCGACTCACCCCAAATTCTTCCCCACGCTCATCACGGGCTTCTCTCACTCCGCTGGTAAAACAAACCATCCGCTGCAAGCCTCGCAAGGGTGCCACCACCGAATGATACTCCGCTTCAGCCTCAGCTCCTAATGGTGGCCCACAGGCCTTCTCAGGCGGGACCAATTGACGTGCCCCATCCTGAAACACCGCAATCGGCTTCATCTGGCCAGCCATTGAGATCTGGATTTCAAACGCCTTCAAATCGGCCACCGCGTAAAAGGCCATCGCCTGAATTCCCAGACCCGACTCCGTTAAAAGATGAGACATTCCCTGGTTCAAACCCGTAAGAAACGCCCCAGCATCCCCAGATGAAGCCATCTCCTTCTCCACAAAACCCCGTAACATCGAGACAACGAGGGCTGATCTCACCCCCTTACCCATCACCTCACAAATTAAAAAACCCACCTTATCTGGACCCAGCGGCACCACCTCAAAAAACTCCCCAGTGAGATCTTGCGCAGGTTGATAAAAGCGCCCAAACGTTAACTTGCGTTTTCCATGAGTAAGCACCGGGAAATCATCCGGCAGTAAAGCCAGCTGCACCTCCCGAGCTAACTTCAACTCCGCTGCCATTTCTCGGTTCTTCTCCTCAAAGGTCATCGCCAAGTTTTCCAGCTTACGCTGAGCCCGCATCAGATCAGAAACGTCACTGGAAACCCCAAACGTTCCCACAACCTCCCCCTCACTCCCGCGCCAAGGATACTTTGAAGTCATCACCCACGTATCACTGCGGTTCTCCCACCTCTCCCGCTCGATCACCCCCACCATCGGCTCACCGCTCTCCATGATCTGCTTCTCATCCTCCTCAGTCTTTTGCCAATGCGGCTCCGCAAAAAAATCTCGATCACTCTTATCGTAAAGTTCACCCACTTCCTCAGAACCCAGCCAAGATGCCCCAGCTCGGTTCACGATGACGAACTGGTGATCCTGATTTTTAAAATAAACATTAAGCGGGACACTATCAATAATCAGCCTCATCAACTGCCGCTCCTCCTCGATGATCTTATTTTGCTCATCGAGTTGCTTAGCAATCCTCTCCTGCTCATTCTTCGTCCGTACCAGCTCCGAGACATCACTCGTCACCCCGTAAATTCCCTTCACCTCCCCATTCGCTCCTAGCCAAGCGTGCTTCGTAGTCTTCACCCAAGTATCGGGTCCATTCTCCCACTTTTCCTGCTCCGTCTCATCAGTAAACCCCTTCTTAGACAGCATAATTCTGACCTCATCCTCCCTCGCCACACGTGCATGTTCTTCTCCAAAAAAATCCGCATCACTCTTGCCTAATAACTCCTCAGTACTCTCAAGGCCCATCTTCTTAGCCGTCGACAAATTCGCCATGACAAACCGAGACTGATCATTCTTAAAATAAACATTCATCGGAATGTTATCTAAAAGCGTCCGGATGAAATACCGCTCCTCTGCCAGCTCACGCTCCGCACTCATCCGCTTAGAAATGTCAATTAGGCTTCCTCCAATCCGAGTCACCCTTCCTAAATTATCGCGCACAGGTGTGCCACGAACTCGGAACCACTTCCACCCCCACTTCGCCGTCATCACCTTAGCCTCCACTGCGAATAAATCCTCCCCCTCCTGAATCACACGGCGTAATGCCTCATCCACCAAAACCACCGACTCCTCATCCATGTGCTCCTCACGGTCCTCGAAAAGATGCGGCATTTCATCCTTTCGGTAGCCCAAAAACCGAGAAATGCGGGGAGAATAGTAGATACTCTTGGTGACTAGGTTCCAATCCCAAATCCCCTCCTTAGAGGCCTGCAAGGCCAACTGCAGCCGGTCTTCCCTTCGAGTTCCCATCTCTATAAATCAACAAACACCACTTCGTTCAAAGCCTCAATGTTAAAGGATCATAATTCACCATCACCATCTTCTCCTCGCCCCGTCTAGCTTAGCTCTCCCCATACTTCTCAGCATGATAATTTGCCGCCTGCTGAACCCATTCATCACGCTCGATCCGTCCTGGGAAGCCGAGGTCTTCAGAAAAAGCAGTCACTTGCTCAGGCGTCCACATCGCAATCTGCTTAAAGCGATACAGCCCCGCCTTGTGGAGTTTCTCTTCTAAAACTTTAGCCACCCCACTGATATACTTCAGATTATCAATCTCCTCCGGCCTCTCCGTATAGAGAATCCCGTACTTCGGGTCCACCTCGACTGGATCTTCTTCAAAAAATGCAGGGACAGGGCGACTTTCCTCGATGTTTGGATCCGCCGTTAAATTACGGATTCTTTGATCACGAAGAGCCAACTCGCGCTTCCAACGCCCTTGCTGCTTTCTGAAAACTTCTGAGAAACGCACGCTCAAGTCACCTTCTTCTAAACTCGCCTCATTCAAGTCTTCACTAAGGTGCTTATTCTTATCCAAAGCCTCACGAAAGCGGGACGACTCGTGGTGCCAAAGCCACCAAGCCAAACCTAAGCCCGCGAAAAAGAACAAAGCGACCGGCAAGAAAAGCGAAAGCAGATACAAGACTTTATCGAGATGTCCGGCGAGCGATAGGGTGATCATTTGATAAGACAGAAAGTAGCAAATCGGGAACTAAGAATCATCTGAAAGTTCCTTCATAAATTCAGAAAACTCACGATTGTGAGATTTGATGACTCGTCGACGTTCCCGTAAACTTTCATTTAAGGACTCTACCCGATCAGCCTGCACACGGAAAGACCGCCATAAACACCAGCCAACCAGTAAACCAAAGAGAAAGATCACCAAGCCACCGAGAAAAAAAGTCTCCCAAGCATGAGTGTAAAAAAGGGTCTGTATAGATGGGGCCATTATCGTCTCAACATAAATTATTTTCTAAAAAACTCACTCTTCTTCCTCTTTATCAGTTTCTTGGGTGAGAGAAATTTCTACCCGGCGGCTTTTCCATAGATCCTTCTTAGCTCTTTGAGAACTGTCTTCACCGAAGTGCTGCACGCTGAGACGCTCTTCTGGAACACCCTCTGCGATCAGTTGACTCCGCACCGCCTCAGCCCGCCTGAGAGAAAGAGAACGGTTGTAACTAGCATTCCCACGCAGATCGGCATAGCCCCCCACCGTGAGTCCTTGGGTGACATCCCTCGACTCAAGAATGATCTGGGCGGCCTCCACAATTTTCCCCCTCTCACTCTCCTTAATCACAGCAGAGGAACTGTCAAAATAAACTGCTAGATTGCGCAATCGCAAAATGAGGACTTCAGCTTTAAATTCATTATTGCGACGCACCGAGGGAGCCGCAGTCGCTTTTCTCACCACTCTAAGATTCACGCTCCGTTGGACCTGCTGGGGAAACCCCATGAGCAGATCCTGCACCACATCGTAGTCAGCACGCTCATCGAAGGTCGCTTCGGCAATGAAGCGGTCTCGGTAGTAATGAATTCGTGCCTGCCCCCGAGTCGTCGAGAGGATGGCTGGAAAAAGTTTCTCAGGACTCCCTGCCCACCAACTCTGATGAGGTCGCACTGCGAGGCTGGTTTTATCAATAAGGTAAGCACCACGAGATTCCCGCCGGGTTAGCTTAAGCAGGTGCTCTTGAGTCTCCTTATCCGGCAACAAACCACTGACGATAATTCTCTGACGATTCCGCTCAACCCCGAAGTTGAGATCCTGAAGGGGCTGCACCACAAGCTCATTTGTTGGCTCCACCCTCCCCGCAAAAACCTCGGCACTCAGACTAAGTAACTTCTCCCTCTGTTCCTCATTATCTAATAAACCACTCATTTGAAACTCCATCGGCGACCAAGAAAGATTACCCCTCTCGGCAGCTGCTAAGAAGACAGGTGTAAACGCGCTAAGCTCCTTTCTCCCGGGAATCCTCGCAACGTTCCCGCTAAGACGGAGTAAGTCCTCCACTTGCTTCGGGACTCCTTCTTGCTGAGCTGAAGAGCCTACAAGACTCAGCAAAAATTCCCGCTCACTTTCATCTCTCACCAGACCTTTCAAAACGAGCGTCTGATCAGACTGCTCCGCCAAATGAAAATGCGGAGGCTTTAAAATCAGCGGCGAAATCAGGTCATTTCCTAAATAAAGACCTATGACTCCTTCTAATTCGCGGCGGAGCTCCTCACCAGCAGATCGATTCGGTATTTGGGCTCCAAGATGAACCAGATGATGGTTCTCGATCTTCACCGCACTCGGATCTAAATCATGCTTAAGGAGGATTCCTCGGACTTTTTCCCCTAAATCAGCCTCAATTTGACTTTTATAAAGAGGCTTAGCGAAAACGGTGCAGAGAATACTCAAGGTAATGAATAAGAAAATTCCTGCGAGTGCTTTCATGTAGGACATCCTTCCCGAGAGGCTGCCCCATTAGACGGAAAGAACCCAAGGTGAAATTCACAATAAAATCAACTGGCTCGAGGAATCACGATCTATTCACCTCATTCTTTATAAGCCATTTAGATAATCAATCTTAGCTAATACCCCACCCCTCCGAAAGATTTGAATGTTTCAGAGAACTTTCCCAGCACCTCACAGACTTATGAAGGCCTTTTCACGGAGCCATTCTCGCGCAGCTTCGCACGCACCAAATCTGAGCTAATGTCTCCTAGGAAGACCAAGAAAGCCCCCAAAGCGACCCACAAGAGCATCTCATCATAATAAAAAGCGACCTTAGCGTCAGAAATCAGAAAACCTAACGAGGCCACCCCCAGCATGCCCAGCACAGTCGCTTCACGAATGCACGACTCCCAGCGATAGAAAAGGAACAGAACCAAGCGATTAAAACTAAAAGGTAGCAGTGTGAGCAAGAAAGCAGACGTCCGCGTGCCTCCTTGTGCCAAGATCACCGAACTCGCCCGACTAGGGGTATTGTCAATAACCTCTGCCCCAAGGCGTAGTAATATTCCCCCATTATGGATCGCTAAGGCTAAGATCAAAGCCCACACCGTAGGTCCAAAAATCCGTAAAAGAAGGAAGGCCAAAATATATTCTGGCATGGCCCGGCCCAACATCGCCCCTGCCCTCAAAGCCAGCGCCCAACTCTTCTGCCAAAAAACTCCCCCCTCCCGCACGCCACGCGGGTGAGATGAAACGAGAGACCGAGCCGCGAAGCGGACCCCCACCAGCGCCACCACCCCCGCGAGTAAAATGGCGACCGTCCCCAAATGAAAAGTCCGCCACAGAGCCTCAGCCCCCCCATCTGCCATCTTCGCCGCCAACCACCCAGAAAACTCCCCCCAGTCACCGCCTGCCTCTCGCACCGGGTGCGGGACGATCTCGCCCGTAAATCGGTCTAGATTTTTCATCCGTTGCTCCCAGCTCACTCCCGCTCCCCACTGATCCTCCACCAGCCAAGCTCCTGAAACCGTGAGTAATAGCAAAAGCAGCGAAACTCGTAAAAACCAAGAACGCCCACGTGCCCTCCACAGCGCCTTTAGTGAGGATCCTTCTTCGCCCAGTTCCCGCGCCGCCACCCCCCTCGTCAGTAGAGACCGCACCCTCGCACCCCACCACTCGAAGAAAACCACCCCGATCAGAAGCACATAAAGGTAGGTCCAGATCTCACGATAGTGACCATCCTCATACGCCGTTTTGATTTCATAACCCAAGGTCGGGATTCCGACAAAACCAAGCACGGCCGAGGAGCGAATCGCGCATTCCAGACGGTATAGAGCATAGGTCGCCAAGTCCGGCAAGGCACGTGTAAAGCCCCCCGCCAGAAAGGCCGCGAAACCACTCCCGCCCGTCACTCGGATCACCTCCGCAGCTGAGCTCTCCCCCTCATCTAACAGCTCAGAAAAAACCTTAGCCAAGGTCCCCCCATAAGGGAGAGCCAAGGCACACACCGCCGCCAGAGGTGAAGTCCCTATCGCAGAGAGGAAGAGTAAGGCCCACATCACCTCATGGACCGATCTCAGCGCAGTCGCTAATAAGCGCACACCCACCCTCAGGCTTTCTAAAAACACCGTAGAGCGAGACCACCAAGCCCGTGAGCCTAAGACCCCACCCACCATTCCCATCAAGAGCGCGAGACTCATCGCCGCCAAGGCATAGCGCAGCGTTAACCACAGCGCTCTCCCCAGTTTCTCGATAAATGAGTGCTCTCGGTCCTGCATTTCAGGATTTTCAAAATCCATTGCAGGGTGTAGCGCGGCTCCTAAAAACTCAGCAGCAGCCTTCCGCCCACTCTCACTCGGAATGAGATCACCAAGACGGGCACCCAGCACCCACAACCCTAGTAAAAAAAGCGAAAAAGCCGCTAAAAAGAACCACCGCCGTCTCATTCATCCAGACGGTAAAGATCTTCCAAGCCCACCTCATCTGGCTTCCCATCCATAATAATACGTCCCTCACGCATCCCGATCACGCGATCGAAATACCGTCTAGCCAGCGAGACATCATGCAAACTCATCACAAGAGTCTGCCCCTCTTCTCCCGCCAGACTGGTGAGTAAGTGAACTAGGCTCTTAGCCCGCTCAGGATCCACTGCACTGACCGGCTCATCCGCTAAAATAATCTGAGGTTCCTGATAAAGAGCACGTGCGATTGCCACCCTTTGCTGTTGTCCGCCTGAGAGGTGATCCACTCGGCTAAAGATTTTTTCCTCAATTCCTACCCGCCGCAGCAAGTTCGCGATCTCTTTCTTCTCACCTCTCCCCATCACCAAGAGGCTTCTCAATAAACCCAGTAGCCCCTTCCTAGCTGCTAGTCCACAAGCCACATTTTGATTCACTCGTAAATTTGCCACAAGCCCCAAGTCCTGTGGCACCCAGGCAATTCCCGCACGCCGCTCTCTCAGTCTCTTTCCAGACAGCTCAGCCAGCTTTTCACCATTCAGTAATACCTCCCCCTCAGAAGCCAGAAGCCGACCATTCATCAGCCCTAACAAACTCGATTTCCCCGCCCCGCTCGGCCCGATCAGACACACCTGCTCGCCAGGCTGAATCAGTAAATTTACCCCACTAAGCGCCTTAACTCCTCCATAAGAAAGACCGACTGACTGAAACTCTAACACAGTAAAAAAAAGAATGGCGGGACTCTCTACACAAGAACCCCGCCAAATTGATCTGACAAGATCGCTACGCCTTAGCGCATCAAGCCCAGCTCTTTAGCGACTTTATAAATCCCCTCAAATTCATCATTCTTGGCCGGGATGAGATCATCACGGTTGAAGGCCTTAAGAACCTCCTTATCCGTGCAATCCACCAGCACCTTCTGCAGTTTATCGATGAATCCCTCACCGTAGAGTTTCTCTAAGTCAGGGTGAGCGGTGAGATTATAGTCAGCATAGTAAGGAGTGGTCCAGATGATCGGAGCATCCTCTGCACTAATCTCCCCATCTGCCACCATCGAGTCATACTTCTTATAGCTTAGTGCACCCACCTGCACCGCTCCACTGGCAACTGCGCGAGCCGTGGCATCATGGCTCCCCACAGTCTGAAACTGGACTGGCTGAGTGAAAAATTTCTCCGGAGTCACCCCTGTCTCGTTAATGATGAAATAAGTCGGCATGAGGCGACCTGAGGTAGAACTTTTAGACCCGAAGGTGAAAGTCATGTCCTTAATGGCCTCGGGAAAAGATTCAGATTTTTTCAAGCCCGTAGACTTATGCGCGATGAAGTAACTCTTATACTGAGGGTCCACATCTCCCTGCGCGATCGCGCGTGCTCCTGGCACCGCCTTGCGAGCCTGCACCCCAGTGAGACCGCCGAACCAGACTAAGTGAACCTCGCCGTTCTTGAAGCGCTCCACTGCCGCTGAGTAATCATCAGAAATCGAGAAACTCACCTCAATTTCTAACTCCTTCTCTAGGAACTCTTGCAGTGCCTTAAACTTCGCCTCTTGGTCAGAGACCTTTTCATCAGGAATCGCCGTGATCACCAGCCCCGAGGGTGCAGACCCTTCCTCGGCATTCTGATTCTTATCTCCACAACTAGAGAGAGTGAGTGCTGTAGCAGCAACTGCAACGCTACCGAAGCAGCCCTTCATCGTTTGAGAGATCGACCGACCCCCCGCTTTGAACAATTTCATTGGTATAATTAGTGTCCCGTGGCCGTCTTACTAAGCCCCGACAGTGAGGAGATTCTCCTCAGAATGGCGAAAGCGCAAGACGAGATTTTCCCAGCACCTTGCAGGATGAGTTGGCCTATAGGAACTCAATGAAATGAACCGAACAAAAACTAAACTTCTTCTCGTTCCAAGTTCCTCAGAAAACAGAATCCCCCTTTAGTTCCCTCAGTGTTCCTCCTAACTTCTGCGCCCCTACACCTAGCCTGCATTCTAAATCACCCCCGTGTGTGTTACGAATCACCTGACCTTGGGCATAGGCAATTTTATATGACGAGTTCTTACGATCGCCCATCAGCGGTCAGAGACCGAGATATGCCTGCCACGACCTTTCATCGCTCATCTCAGACCTAGAAGGCTTCACTCTGATCTAGGTCTGGACATAATTCTACAAGAAGCGTTTTTTCTCCCGGTTCCAGAAGATCAAATTCTTCTCGGCTTGCGATCCGCACGTAACCCATCCCCCACATTTCAGCCCATGATTTTAAGCGGACTTCTTGAGGCTGCACGATGGCGGCGCGCTGCACCTCACTCAGGCCCTCCAGACGTGGGAGTTTTTTAAATATCTGCCCTCCTCCATTATTGATCACGACTAAGACGCGGCCTTTTTGCTCCACTTGCGGAAGCATCGCCGGAGCGGCGAGATCATAAAGAGTGGTTAAGTCGCCAAAGACTCCCCAAGCGTCCACCGTTTCCGCAGTCGCCCCGAGCCATGTCGAGAGCTGCCCGTCGATCCCATTCGCCCCTCGATTCGCGAAGACTTGAGCGTACGGAGTGCGGCGTTGCCCAAAGTCATTCCACTCACGGACTGGGAGACTATTCCCGATGAAGAGACTCTCCCCCGTAGTAGCATACACCGAGAGTAAACTGACGAGGCCCGGCTCGCTATCTGGGAAAGACTCTAAGCGCTCATCGAACCGAGTCCAAAACGGGCGCGCCCGTGGAAAATCATCTCGCACATCACCAACCGCCGCGACTGCTCCTAAGCCACGGATCACACGCCCCACCTCAGCATGAATCACCTGCGAGGAACGGGCTAAACCTGGAAGCCCATTACGACAGACCGAAAGAACCTCCACCTCAGGGTGCTCTTCTAAATCTCGCCAAAGCCGCCCGATGGGCACCTCTCCTAAGCGTAAAACACGTCCGGGAAGATTTCCTTTAAACGCCTGCTCCGGCACTAAGAGTTCACCAAGGGTTTCACGGATGCCGCTGTTAATATCTGCAATAACGGGAATACCGAGTTCCTTCAGAAAGTAGAAGACATCCTCACGGTCTTCTAACTCCAGCCCACCGACCATCGCTATAATGCCCTTAAAAACACCGTCATCGAAGAATTTTAGTAAATCTCGTACTTCAAAAGGAAGGCGCTTTGCTAAAAAACCATCCACTTGCGCAGGCCAGGACTCGCTCTCGACCGCCCCCTCCTCCAAGGGGACATTGAGGTGGAGTGGCCCATGACCATCCCATTCTTCGATATTACGTGCAGCGTAGTCACCGAAGATTTCTTCCTGCTCGATCGCCTGTGGCGCGCCCGAGCCTCTGAACTCAGCAGGACGGTCTGCCGAGAGAACGATGAGAGGTTTATTAGTATAAAATGCCTCGATGACCGCCGGTAAACACTCTGCCACGGCCGTTCCACTCGTCGTCACCACTGCACAGGGCTGAGCGTGATCTTTCACACGGCCCAGCGCAAAAAAGGCAGCCCCTCTTTCCTCAAAGTGCTTCCATATCTGTAGGCCCTCAGCAGCCTCAAGCTGAGCGATGAGCCCCGCATTACGCGCGCCCCCACAGAGGACGAAGTCGCCACATCCTGCCCGAAGAAGCTGCTCGATGATTTTTTGTTCAGAACTCACTCTCACTGGCTAGAATTTCTCCACCAGAAGAGAGGCATTATGGCCGCCGAAGCCGAAGGAGTTACTGAGAGCCGCTTTCACCTCCATCTCCCGGGCGGTATTCGCACAGTAGTCGAGATCACATTCTGGGTCTTGCTCCTCCAGATTAATGGTGGGCGGAATGACACCATCACGAATAGCATGAATACAGGCGAGGACCTCCACTCCTCCAGCAGCGCCGAGAAGGTGACCAGTCATTGACTTCGTAGAGCTGACTACTAGGCCCTCTTTCGCCCAGTTCCCGAAGCTCTTCTTAATCGCCTTAGTTTCACAAACATCACCCTGAGGGGTGGAGGTGCCGTGAGCATTCACATATTGAACATCCTCAGGATTAAGGCCGGAGTGCTTGAGAGCCATCTCCATACAGCGAGCAGCTCCCAGACCCTCCGGATGCGGCGAGGTCAGATGGTAAGCATCTGCGCTCAGCCCGTAACCAGTCAGCTCCGCAAAGATCGTAGCTCCACGCTGTTTCGCATGTTCTAATTCTTCAATCACTAGGACCCCAGCTCCTTCTCCCATGACGAATCCATCACGGCCGACTTCAAAGGGACGAGAAGCAGAAGTGGGGTCATCATTACGTGTGCTGAGCGCCTTCATGTTCGCAAAGCCCGCGAGACCCATCGGCCGGATCGCCGCCTCAGAACCTCCCGCTACGAAGGCCTTAGCGTCACCAAATTTAATCATCCGCCACGCTTCTCCGATGCTGTGATTCGCCGTCGCACAGGCCGTCACGATCGCCATATTCGGCCCACCAAAACCATGTTCCATAGAAAATACCCCGCTCGCGATATTAGAAATCATCATGGGAATCGTAAATGGGGAAACTCGGCTAGGACTGCGCTGCATGAGAGCAGTGTGATTCACCTCCAAGGTGCCCAGACCACCAATCCCGCTGCCTAACATCACCCCGACCTGATCACGGTCCAGCTCCCCTTCAAGAAGGCCAGATTCGTCGAGCGCCATCTGCGCTGCCGCGATTGAGAGGTGGGCGTAGCGGTCCATGCGCCGCGCATCTTTAGGATTCGAGAAATACTTGGTATGATCAAAGTCACGCACTTCTCCTGCGATTTTCACCGGATAGTCAGTGGTATCCATCGACTCAATCAGGCGGATTCCACTGCGCCCTTCTTTCATGCTTTCCCAAGTGGACTTGGCATCATTTCCGATAGGACTCACAGCCCCTATTCCAGTCACTACGACGCGTCGATTATCCATAATTTGCTCGAAAGATTAAGGCCTGCTTAGTCCGTGTTTCTTGGAAATGCAAGACCCGTGTGAGGGTCTTTATCCCAGTTTTCGGTGCCCCCCTCTGACATTCTGAGCATCGCAGTCCGGGCAAGTGGATATTTTCACCTTCCTTCCCTCAGGGTAGTGATTCCCACAAAGGTGACATTCTCGGACACCTCTCTGCTGGCGCCGCTGGAACCGCCGCTCTCCTAAATGAGAGAATAAGCCATCCACCAAAATCCAGAGAAAGGGCAGGATTACGAGTGCAAGGAGAAGCTGACTTAGCGAGACGATCATTCGGGGCGGAGGCTGTTAACGACACGAGCTTCTAATTTCCACCAGCGAAGTGGGGTCTCTGGGGCCACGGCAGGGAACTTGAGCTTGCGACACCTCGCGAGAATCACAGAAGTGCGTGCATTCACTGACTCACTTATAGGCTCATGAACGACGAGCTTACCCTGCCAATCAACCGCCAGCAGAACGGTCCAGATTTCCCCCTCACTCAACTCTCGGGCATCATCAGCTGCTGGCCAGGGAAAAGAGAAAGGCTGAACTCCCGCCGGACCATCCACCACCTGCACCTCCACCCACCAATTCACGGGCGGGTTAGCGGCTACAACAGACTCAAACGGCTCAGGAGGAGGTAACACCTCCGGTCCCATCCCGGGGAGATTTGTCAATGCCACCTCGGGGGCGGGTGGGGAGAGCTCTCGTAAAGTTGCCTGATAAGAGCGGGGAGATCGCGCTGCTAGTGAAGCAGCCACCACTGACTCTAAGATGGAGGGATCGGCAACATCCCAGCGCCGGTGAAAGAGAGTTTCACGGTCTATAATTTCAGCGAGCCAGCGATTCTGCTCAGAACTAAGATCCACTAAAGTGAGGTCAATTTGGTCATGCCTAAAGTGAGTAGGCTCAGGTTCACGAATCCGAACGTATGCGAAAAGCGCACCGCCAAACGAAAGAGCCACGATGAAAGCGAAAAAAAGCCGACGCGAGGAACCATGCCCACTTCGCCAATCAAACACCATCCCAGCAGCTCGATCACGGAGAACCTTACGCTCACGCCAAAGCATCCTCTATAAATCCTCCCTTCCAGCCTCATCTCGGCGGTAGCCTTCCAAAATCTCCAAGTTCAGCTTCGTAAGAATATTGATGAGAGCGAAGCGCTCATTCATGGTCGCGTCTTGATCCACCTCGATCGCCACCCGGCGAGTCCCCCGCTCGTTCGCGGTCTTCCGAATCGTTTCTTCCAAGTTCTCCTCGGTCACTCTGGCTCCACCCATATAATAAGTGGCCCCTTTCGAGGTGCTTTTTAACATTACCACCACCGGCTTCTCATTCCCCATTCGCACCCCCCGGAACTCTGAGGGAGGGAGCTTAATTTCAACATAACTTTCCTGCGCCACCACCCCAGCCAGCATCACCAGAGCTAGTAGAAGCACCACAAAGTCAAAGCCCGGGAGGACAAAAATCCAGCCCGGCCGCTCTGGCACTGACATCTCTAACTTCACTAGATCAAGACTCCTTATTCTCCCCCTTCACCGCTGCCGCTGCGATCAAATTACGCTGTTCCACCTCATCTCGGAAAGAGACAATGCGATCATGCTCACGGCTATCACAAACAATGTTCACCACCTCGATCCCCGCCCGCTCTAAACGGTGCAACATCCGCTGTGCTTTCCCATACAGATAGAGATAGACTAGGTAAGCGGGAATGGCCAGGGCCAGCCCCACAGCAGTAGAAACGAGGCTTTTAAACATCCCATTTGCGAGGGCAACTTGCGCCACCGTAGAGTCTGATGCACCCACCTCGATAAAAACCTCGATCAGGCCAAGGACTGTCCCAAACATCCCCAACAAGGGCGCTAACATCGCCACCCCTAAAAGAACACGTAAATAACGCTCAATTCGTGGCACCTCTAGCTGGCCTGCCTCTTGAGCAATCTCGCGCAGATTACTCCGGTCAAGATGGTGCCGCATAATCACCGAGTGAATCACACGTGCCTCAGGACCACGCGCACGCGAGGCCTCGTGCAGGGCCTCTGCATAGGCCTTCTTACGCACATGATTGGTGATCCCTAGTAATAAATCCGCCACCTTAGTCCGCGCATGCTGGAAGAAAACCAAGCGCTCCACCATCACAAGCAGACCGACAAATCCCAGCGCAGCCTGCAACCACAGGATCACGTTACCAGCTTCAGTCGGAAAATTCACGCTGAGAACTTAGCAGACCTTTATTAAACTGGCTAGCGATTAGAGCGCCATACTCACCTTCTGTCGATCAGGAGAAATAAATTCCTGCCAAGCCTGCTCACTCGCCTGCTCTTTAAGCCCGAATAAAGGACGCCACTTGGGAACGCGTGGCTCATTTAAAAGGCGCATTCCCACCTCACGCGGAAGGCGGTTCGCTTTACGCGTATTACAAGGAATGCAGGAGGTCACTATATTCTCCCAAGAAGTCTCCCCCCCTTTCCCGCGTGGGTGGACATGATCGAGATTAAGCTCCCGCTCGATAAAGTGCTTACCGCAGTACTGGCAGGTGTGTTTATCGCGTAAGAAGACATTCTGCCGCGTGAACTTCACCTCCTTTCGAGGAAGGCGGTCATAAATTCCCAAAACAATGATCTTAGGAGCACAGAGGGCCACTTTAACCGAGCGGATCAAGTCCTTCGCTAAAGAAGACGGAGCCTCACCAGAATACTCCACCCACGAGCCGATGTCATGAGTCTGGTATCGCGCCTCACCCTCCGTCTGCACGACCTGAGCATGCCCTAGGCAGAGAAGCTTTAGCGCCCGCTTTACAGAGCAGGTGTGCACCGGTTGCCAGAGTCGGTTTAGAACTAAGACGGGGCGTTCAAGAAGCATTTTCATGGCATAAAATTATTCTCCTAGCCCCATACAAATTACCGAAAGATAAGGCAATCTTAAAAGGCCCCGCTCATGGACTTTATCGCCTTATAAAATCACAATATCACGGTAACGGGAGGGAAGCTCCCCACCGACTGCGAGCACAGTGGAGAGTCCATCAGCCAGCCACGCCTCCCCTGCTTCCACCGCCACCACTTTTTTAGGAGCTGGGCTCTGACCCGTCCTAGGGTCGATGAGGTGATTTGCCGCAGAAGTCGCACTGAGTCGCTGGCCACTCCCACTGGATACCGCAAGTGCTCGGCTCAGTTCATACTCCCTGCCCTTCACTTCCACCGGCCAAGACTCACTTCCCAGCACACGATACTCGCCAAAATGGACTAGGGCTGATGTGGCAGAAAAGTTCTCACTAAAGAGATCAGTCAGATAGCCCTGAGCAATCGCATTAAAACTCAGCGCGTGTCCCGGAGGCATCGTAATTTTTGATTTTGAAAACTCCACCTGCTTAAAGTCCACCCGTTTAAGCATCTCTTCCATCTCTGGTGCAGCGGGCTTTCTGCCTGCTTGATACTGGGCTTTTAACCACTCTAAGAACGAATGAATACTCGGGTCAAACACGCCCCCACTCTCCTCAAAAAGCTCCCGTGACTTTTCTAAGCAGGCTAGAAGTGGCTGCGGAGGATTTTTTAACACCCCCTCTCGATTCAAGTGACTCAGGGCGGACTCCCCTGACCACAGCGTCAGTGCTTCCTCGGCCTCCCTCACCACTTCTAGTGCAGGTTTTAGATCAGCTTCTTCTCGGTAAGTCACACTGACTGCGATCCCCATAGAAATCCCTCGCCATTGTTCTAAGTCTGCTGAATTGCGGCAAGAGGGCAGGGCTATGCCTGTCCCTAAAACCCCAAAAAGATCCCGCCTCTTCATGATCTCCGCTTTCGATAAAGTCGCAGCCCAAGGAGCGTTAAAATCACCAGACCTAGCGCTGCTAAATCACTCAGTAGCCAGCCGGGCCAGCCAAAAAGCCTCCCAGAATGAGCATCTAAAATCACGCGAGATAGCGGCATCCCCCGGCGGCTCCGCACAGCCCTAGTTAAAGCTTCTTTCTCACGAGGCGGCAGCTCTTTCGTAGGAGTTTTCACGAATGATCGCGCACTCTTTTCTGCCGAAAAAAAATCCTCACTTAAAAGATAAAACTGATCTGCCGCAGCGAGGTGAAGTTGCCCCTCAAACAGCTCGACACCTTGCAATGGAGTCGCCGGCAAGCTTAGCTCATCAAGTTCTAGGAGCATCTCGGCACTACCATCAAAAACTCCTAGCCTCTCCGGAGTCGCGATCACGAGCTGCCCCTGATAGGATACCGCTCCTAGTAACTCCCCGCCTAAGGGTAGCGCGGTCTCATCTAAGAATAACTCCCCTCCCCACTCCGTGACGTGCCGGTCCCCCACTCGTAAAGTATGAGGACTCCCCTCAGGCAGTTGATTATAGTATCGTAAAATCCACGGGCTCGTCACCATCCGCTCATTCAGCCCCAGAATCTGAGCATGATTTAATAAGACGCCACTGAGCGCGAACCATAATAAGGGAATGGCAGCTAACAGCCCAAGGTAGCGGTGCCACCTCCGCGCTCGCTGCTTTGTTCGTCTCGGTAATGCGTCACTCATTTCTGGCCCTCAAGGAACAATGCCAGACGTGCCAATTTGGTCAATGCTCGCACCGAGAGAGTCGCCCCCGCGATATTTCTTGGAACCTTAGAGATCTGCCCATCTGCGCGTAGAGTCACGTCTCTAAACTGCCTCGTAAAAGCAGCTCTCGCCACCTCCCAGCCATGGGACTCACGATAGACGAGAACTTTCACAGTCTCTACCCGGCCCCCCTTCACTACGATGCCAGTCGTGATGTATTCGGTTTTCCCGATCTCTTCTAAGATGAAGGCGGTCTTCCCGCCCTTAGTCCAGTAGCGGACAGATCTGGTCTTATAATTTTTACCCAAAATCGCACGGACTTGACCCTGTTGCCGTGCACTCAAGTTAATAGCTCTGGTCGCCGGAATTTCTCCTAAACTCTCCCTGATAAAGTCCGAGGGCTTTTGATGGACCTTAGGCCCCGCAAAAGCGCTCCCCCCGCAAAGGAGAAGCACAATGGTATAAAATACTCGGGCCATCTTAGAAGCTGTATCCGAAGCCGAAGTTAAAGGTCTCATTATCTTCTCCTCCATCTTCCTCGATGAGAGTGTAATCAGCCTTGAAGACGACGTTCGCAATCGGCCAGTAGTTGAAACCAACTGAGTATTCATCGAACTCTCCGCCGCGAGAATTCCCCGCACCTTGGGCAAATTCATAACGACTGTATCGGGCGAAAACTCCCACGGCCTGATCACCGAAGGTCCAGCGATAGGAGGGCTCAATATAAGCACCCCACTGGCTATCCGCATCATTATCCTCAAAGGACTGGCCCTGAATATCCCAATGAGCAATCAGAGCACGGAGCCCGAAACCACCTCGCTGGTAAACTGCTGACCCCCCTAAAAGAAGTGCTGAATTATCCTCATCACTATCAGGAGCGATGTCATTTTGGTAATTCGCGAAGGCGGTCAAGGAAAGGCCCGGTATCCCATTATACCGTGCGCGGAAGGTCGCCGCGTAATCACTGGCATCTGCCTCCGCCACTTGCTGACGCCCACTCCGAATCCGGAATGCATTACTCGAGTTCAAGTCCGTAGTCACTGCGAGGGCGGAATGAATCCCGAAGTCGAAGCCCAGCCCATTCTCAAGATTCTTAGTCGCTAAGACTCCACCCTCCCACCAAGTCGTAGGGATGATATTCACCTCCACGTTATTACGCTCTACCCCATAGAAGGTGTCCGGCTCGTGCACCTCATTTAAGATCCCGACTGGCACCAAGTACTGACCCGCACGGATGGACCAATTATTATCTAACAGAAACTCGACATACGCCTGCTCTAACTCCACCGCCCCAGGCTGACCCTCTCCTGTCACCGAGTGCTCAATCTCGAGCTCCGTAAAAAGCTTAATCCGGTCACTAAAACTATGGTTAATAAAAAGAACGAAGCGGTGAAAATCAATCTGCTCCACATCTCCCTGATTCAGATGAAGCTCACCATAACCGCCAAGAGTCGTCCGCTCGAACCAATTGCCCGCCCCGCCTCCTCCTGAAGGAGTTAAAAAAGAGGAATCTATATCATCCGCAGTAGCTGGAGCAGGTGTGACGACTGCACGCGAGACCGGAGTCGGCAGTGGAATGACATTGCTCAGTGGCCCCCGATCAGCGGCCGGAGTAGGACTCGGAGCATTCTCAAGAGGTCCATACTGCGCTTCGTATTTTTCAACTTTCTTCTCAAGCTGCTCAAGGCGCTCTGCCAACTCCTCCAAGGTAACTCCTTGGGCAGAAAGGACCGCAAGGTAAGAAAAAGAGCCAAATAGAATGTGTCTGAACTTCATTTCGGCTCTTTTCTATTGAGACTGAGTCTCAATACCAGTAAAAACGGAATTTTTTTTAAAATCCCACACCAGAGGCGAGTCAGTCATTTAAAGCACATCCCCTCAATTTCACCCTTTCGCTCCCCCCGATACGCGGCCAAGTTCTCCCCAGCCTCATGGAATTTTCCATTCAAGATCTCTTTATAAAAGGCGGCGGCTTCATGTGGCCCCTCCTCATCCTCTCAGTCATCACGGTAGTCATCATCTTAGAAAGGCTGATTTACTACACCCTGCGCCAGTATCGCCTGAGCCGCAGCATCACTCGGCTCGAGAGCGGCAAGCCTCCAGAAAAAGGACTAAATCCCCTATCCCGACTCGGAGAGATTTTTTCCAAAGAAGCCCCCCTTGGCGAAAAACACTGCCTGAATGTCACCGAGCGGGAAGCCTCTCGCCTCATCCACCAACACGAGCGCGGCCTCCGCATCCTCGCCCTCATTGCAGCCATCTCACCCCTCATCGGCCTGCTGGGAACGGTCTGGGGAATGGTCATCGCCTTTTCTAAGATCGCCCAGCTCGGGGAGAGTGTCACCCCAGCCGACTTCGCAGATGGGATCTGGACTGGGCTCCTCACCACAGTTGCTGGGCTCCTCGTGGCGATCCCGGCTATGGCCATGGCTAAGATTTTCGAGGCCCGAGTGGATCAACTCGTCCACGACTTGAATGAACTCACCTCCCACCTCCGAGAGCACTTCTTCCCTAAAAACTGAGTCATGCTCATCACCCGCAAACGCCGTATAGATGCCGGGATCGACATGACTCCCCTCATCGACGTCGTCTTCCAGCTTCTCATCTTCCTCATGGTGAGTAGTCAGTTTATTAAACCTGACCGTCAAGTCGAGCTCCCTGCAGGCCCGCTAGAGTCAGCCCCTGCTGACCCTGATCTCCCCCACCTCTCCCTTACGATTACCGCCACCGATCTCATCCTCCTAGAAGGCGAAGAAACGAGCCAAGCAGAACTCGGAAACAAACTACGCGACCTCATCAAACATAGTGACATTAATGCCCTCGTCATCCGCAGTGATCGTAAAGCAAGCGTAGGCACCCTCCTTCCCGTCATTGAAATCGCCCGTGAAAGTGGCATCATGACCCTCGCCTACGATAAAAAGAATGAACTCACGGAGTAGTCAGCCCCTCGTCTGGATCATCGTCACCCTGCTCACCGTGGCCCTCTATGCTGCGGCCCTGAACTGGGTCCACTTCCGCATCCCTCTTAAAGAGACTCCTCCTATAAAAACAGAACTGATAGATCTGAACATCATCGAGTTCACCCCTCCTCAAGAAGAAGTCATTCCGGCACCAGCCCCCCTTCCCCAGCCCGAACCTCAGGCAGAACCTGAGCCCACGTCTGAGCCAGAGCCAGCCCCAAAAGTCCTCCCCCCTCAAGCTGAGCCGGAACTGATACCTGATCTAGTAGAGCCACCTGCCGCAGCAGAGTCACAAGCAGACCCCGACCTCCTGCGCCAAGAACAAGAAGCCCAGCAAGAAGCACGCGCCAAGGAACTCCAGCGCCAACGCGAACTCGCAACACAACGCGCTGAACGCAAACGCCAGCAACAACTAGCGGCCAAGAAACGTGCTGCCGCAGCTAAAGCTAGTAAGGCCCGTGCCGAGGCCGCCGCCGCCGCACAAAAAGAAAAAGCGCAGGCCAAAGCCGCCGCGCAGGCCAAGATCGCAGCTAGAGCCAAGGCCACCGCCCGAGCCAAAGCCGCCGCGCAAGCCAAAGCCGCCGCGGCAAAACGCATCGTCACTAAGCCTGCCGCTCTCAGCCGCCCTTCACCTAAATACCCCAGCTCAGCGAGACGATCCGGCCATGAGGGCACCGTGAAACTTAGCTTCACAGTAAGTAGCTCCGGCCGCGTCAGCTCCGTCCGAGTCTCACAATCGAGTGGTCACTCCTCTCTAGACCGGGCCGCCCTCTCTGCAATCCGCAAGTGGCGTTTCAAGCCTGCCCGCAATGGACTCGGCCAAGCCGTAAGCTATCACTACACCCTCCCGATCCCCTTCCGGCTGCGTTAGTGAAAAAAGAACCCTGCATCGAGCCACGAAAGAATTTTTCAGGTCACCTCTCTCTCTCGACTTAAGGAGGCTTAAGGAAAAAACCCTAGCTCAGCGGACTGAGCTAGGGTGAGATGAGGTGCGGGCTCCTTTAATTACGCCCAGCGATGACGCCACCATCGACATCCCAAATGGCACCAGTCACCCATGATGCTTCGTCGCTAAGAAGGAAGTCGATGACTGAGGCAACATCACAAACTTGACCGATTCGGCCAATGGGATGGAAATCATTAAAGCCTTGAAGAGCCTCATGCACTTCCGCAGGCGGGATGAATGCTCCGTAAATGGGCGTTTCCACCACCGCAGGCGAGACCGCATTCACACGGATCCCACTATCGGCTAGCTCCATAGCGAGATGCTGTGTGAGTGCGTGAAGTCCAGCCTTAGCCATGGAGTACGCTGAAGAAGGGGTGGCTTTGATCGCCTGCTTTGCCCACATGGAGCCGATGTTTACGATACTTCCTGAGCCCTTCGCCACCATCTTCTTAGCGTAAGCCTGAGTCAGGAAGAAGGTAGACTCATTTAAGTCATGATACTGCGCATAGTTCTCACGGGTATGCTCTAAGAAAGGAGCGGGAGAAAAGTAGCCAGCGGAATTCACGAGATAATCTGGTCCACACTCCGTGCAAGCCTCCAGACTAGCGAGATAGGTATCTACGGCAGCACGATCGTAAAGATCAAGGGCCTTTGTGCTGACTGAGGGAGCACCAGCCGCAGTGACCTCAGCTGCCGCTGAGTCGAGCTTAGCCTGATCACGAGCCACGAGGGTAATGGAAACTCCTCTTGCTCCGAGGCGCTTCGCTGTGGCTAGACCCATTCCGGTAGATCCCCCGATGATGATTGCTGATTTTGACATAATTTTTTTTGATTTAGTATTCGCTGATTAATTGAAAAGAAACTGACCGATCACTAGGTCAGTTTCTGAGAGAAGCTCAGCATGGAAATCAGAGAGTCAAATGGAAACTTGAACGCGTGGGGAATTTCCCCCTCTAGATTGCTTTGGTGAGTTGAAATTCTAGATTGAAGAGAATCGGAAGCGGTCTTAATTGGAGGGGGTAGCGGGAGGATTTTCTAAAAGATGAACCAGAGAGCGAGTGACATAATCGACAGTGCGATCCAGATGATCCGAGAGGGAGGCTATCATGCTTTTAGCTTTCGGCAGATTGCGGCGGATCTGGGGATTAAATCGGCGAGTATTCACTATCACTTCCCGTCGAAGGAGGACTTAGGGGTGGCTGTGACTCAGCGTTACACGGAAGATTTTTTGAAAAGTCTGGGGAGTCCATCAGATCACAAGAAGCCTGCACACTTTTACATTCAGACCTTTCAGGACTCCTTAGAGAAATACGCGGCAGCCTGCGTGTGTGGGATCTTGGCAGCGGAAGCTGGGCGGCTCCCTCTCGTCATTCGCGAGACTCTGACTGATTTCACGACGAGAAACATCGCCTGGTTAGAGGAGGCACTCAGCTATCAGTGCCCCGACTGGCCTAAGAAAAAAGTGAAGGAGACTGCCTTATCGACTTTTTCCGCACTCGAGGGGGGGATGACCTTTGCAGCTTTAGCCAGTAACCCTGCGCATTTAAAGCAGATCGGGGCGTGGTTAAAGAAGCTCTACCAGTAAGCACAGGCCGTAGCTCTCCGCCAGCTCGACGAGTGCTTAGCCCCGGCCCCGGCCCAGCAGCTTCTCGTGAGAGCACGTAAGGAGCTGTCTCGACCGTTTTTCGGGGATTAACTAGAGTGCTCCTCTTTAGACCCTCCAATTCAAAAGATTCTCACTTCATTTCATGAATATCTCTAAAATTTCAATTTATCCTGTTTCTCCAACGATGATTTTAGCGGAGAAGAAGTGAAAAACAAGAGGAGCACTCTAGTTAATCCTCGAAAAACTGTCGAGACAGCTCTTTGCGTGCTCTCACGAGAAGCTGCTAGGC
>CALFVL010000109.1 GCA_937928425.1 uncultured Verrucomicrobiales bacterium | reverse complement strand
GGTTGTAAAGGTGATCATTACATCCCATAACGATATTTAAGGCCCCTTCTTTTACTGGCGCAGCGACGATGACTTTCTTAACTCCTTGGTCAAAGTAAGCTTGAAGTGAGTCCGGAGTGCGGAATCGGCCCGAGCACTCTAAGACGATGTCGCATGCAGACCAGTCAGTTGCTTCGAGTTGCTCGTTTTGAGAGTGGGTGATGCGCTGTCCGTCAAGGTAGAGTGAGGATTCATCACTCTTTATTTCATGGCTGCTCCAAGGGCCATGAATAGTATCAAATTCTAACAGATGAGCTGAGGTAGAGGCTGGGCCGTGAGCCTCGTTAATGTGGGTGAAGTGGAGGTCCGGATCGCTGAAGGCAGCTCGGAGATTGAGCCGTCCGATACGCCCGAAGCCGTTGATTCCGATTTTAGTAGCCATGGCAGGAGAGGTTCTAGAATGAGGAGCTAAGACCCTTCGTGGGGATCTCTGGGAGGCTAAAGTCTGGCTTAGGGAGGCAGATGTCTTTAGCAAGGCAGTCTGCTTTTTTCAGAAGCAGTGAGAAGACGATTTGCCCACTTACGAGTTCATAAGAGTCTATCGGAAGTCGAGTGAGGACTGGTGCCTCGTGCTCGAATTCCACCGGTACTTCGGGAGAGTCGAAGAGTTCTGCTGAGGCCTCTAAGATGCGAGCAAGCTTCCCTGCTTGGATCCGGTGATTGTAGTCGTGCGCGAGCCATACTTGTAGGGTGCAGCTTTTTTCTTGGTGCTGGGTGCCACCGCAGTCGATGAATTTTTTAGTAGAGGCTCCAATTTCAGTGATATGGAAGTGTGGAGGGACTAGAGAACCGTCAGGAAGTTTAAGAGAGATTCCAGCATTAGGCTTCTCTCCGAGGAGTTTACAGAGTTCGAGGTAAGTCATTTTAACAACAGTCAGATGGGTGAGAAAGCGAGTCAATACAGCGGAAGAAGTCGTCTAAGCAGGCACACGCGAGTGTGTAGTGAACTTGTAGCCCCTTTTTGTGGCAAGTCAGCCAGCCAGCTTGACGCATGATGCTTAGATGCTTGGAAACGGTAGAAAGATCGCCTCCGACCTGTTCGTGGATCTGGCTGACACAGGTGGTCTCTACCGAGAGAATTTCAGCAATCTGAAGGCGCGTGGGGTGAGCTAGAGCCTTGATGGCTGACACCCGTTCTGAGAGAAGAGCACTCACTACTTGGCGAAAATGCCAAATACTTCTAAGAAGTCAAAACGAAAAAAAATCCCACAGTCCGAAGACGGTGGGATTGGAAAAATAAATTCGGAGAGCGGCCTTAGGAAGCTTTACGCACCTTCTTGATGATGCTGGCTACAGTTCCGCTAGGCTTTGCACCGACTCCGATCCACTTATCTGCCTTTTCTAAATCGAGAGTGTAGTTCTCTCCCTCAGCCATCGGATTATAGGTGCCGAGCTGCTCGATATAACGGCCGTCGCGGCGTTTGCGGCTGTCAACAGCTACGATTTTGTAGTAAGGACGATCCTTAGATCCTTGGCGAGTGAGTCGAAGAGCTACCATAAATAGTGGTGGTGGGGGCGGAAGCTGGCTGAAGAAGGTGAAATTGCCAAGGTTTTTTTACAGGTTTTTTAAGGAAGCGATTGCTTTTCAAAATAAGAAGAATGAGAGAGGCGACGGAGAGAAAATTCCCGCTTTGGTGCTGGCCCAGATCAGAGTTTCCAGAACCGCGCTTTCTTTACTAGACAATTGATCCTGCTCACGGTTGCCTCATCAGAAATCATTCTTAGAAGAAGAAATATGTCTGATCACTTCCCCACGATTCCTAAGATTCAATACGAGGGCCCTCTCTCTGATAATCCGCTGTCCTTTCACCACTATAACCCAGAGGAGCTCATCGCAGGGAAGACGATGCGTGAACACCTCCGTTTCGGGGCCGCTTACTGGCACTGTATGAGAAATGGCTTAGGAGATCCCTTTGGCGAGGGGACGGCGCTGATGCCTTGGGATAATGGGGAAGAGAGTTTAGATAACGCCTTATCTCGGGTGCCAGTATTCTTTGAATTCCTTGAGAAGATTGATATAGATTACTACTGTTTTCATGATCGTGATATTTCCCCTGAAGGAGAGTCCTTAAGTCAGACTCATGAGATGTTCCATCAAGTCGTGGATGCTCTGGAGACTTCTCAAAAACAGAGCGGGAAGAAGCTTCTCTGGGGCACGGCTTGTCTCTTTAGTCATCCTCGTTATGCGCAGGGGGCTGCCACTTCACCTAATGCTGAGGTCTTTTCTTATGCTGCTAGCCAGGTCAAAAACGCCCTCGATGCCACTCACCGACTAGGAGGTCAGGGATACACATTCTGGGGCGGGCGCGAGGGCTACGGCTCTCTGATCAACACTGATATGAAACGAGAGTTAGATCACCTAGCGGCCTTCCTGCACATGGCTGTCGATTATGCGAAAAAGATCGCTTATCAAGGTCAGTTCTACATTGAGCCGAAACCACGTGAACCCTCGACGCACCAGTATGACTCTGATGCTGCCGCCTGCCTGAACTTTCTCCGTGAATATGACCTGCTGGATCACTTCAAGCTGAACATTGAGACAAATCACGCCACGCTTGCGGGCCACACCATGGAGCATGAACTTGAAGTTGCGATGGGTGCAGACGCCCTAGGCTCGATCGATGCGAACCGTGGCGACGAACTCCTAGGCTGGGATACAGACCAATTCCCCACGAATCTCTATGGCACTACGAATGTCATGCTCCGTCTTCTTAAGATGGGCGGCTTTAGCACAGGAGGACTTAATTTTGATGCAAAGCGCCGCCGTGAAAGCCACGAGCCCGAAGATCTCTTTCATGCCCATATTGGGGGGATGGATGCCTTTGCCCGTGGCCTGAAAATTGCTCATAAAATCATCGCTGATGGTCGCTTTGAAGAATTCGTCAAACTCCGTTACAGCTCTTATGATGAAGGTATCGGAGCAGAGATTGAGGGGGGCAAAGTCAGCCTCGAACGGCTCGATGAATATGCTCAGCAGATCACTCCTCCTCAGCTGTGCAGCGGTCGCCAAGAGCGCTTAGAAAATTTGCTAAACGATTACCTCTAAGCCCTCATACTTCAGCCCTCACGCTTCGGATGTCACTTATTCTTGGTCTGGATCTCTCCACGCAGAGCTTATCTGCGGTGGTCCTAGATTCTACAAAAGGAGTCATCGTCACGAGTGATTCTGTGAATTTTGGGGAAGAGCTTCCTCACTATGGTCAGGTCCACGGTTTTGATGACTCGGGAGAGGGAGGGGAGGTCCATGCGAATCCTCTCATGTGGCTAGAGGCCTTAGATCTTCTGCTAGAGAGAATGAAGGAGGGCGGGTGCTCTTTTTCTGAAATTAGCGCAGTTTCTGGGTCGGGGCAGCAGCATGGGAGTGTTTATTTGCGTAAATGTTTTGCGCAGCAACTCGCGCGCTTGAGCCCCCGCCATGATTTGAAAAACCAGCTTGCCAGCTGCTTAGCGCGTGACAGCTCGCCCATCTGGATGGATAGCTCTACCCTAGCAGAATGTGCCGAGATTACGGAGGCTGTGGGGGGGAGTGAGCAAGTTTGCGCTAAGTCGGGATCTATCGCCATAGAACGTTTTACTGGACCGCAAATTCGCAAATTCGCAAAAAACGAGCCCGAGGCTTACCACCAAACAGGGACTATTCATCTGGTCAGTTCTTTCTTTGCCTCCATCATGGCTGGAAAGTCGCTTGCGATTGATCACGGAGATGCTGCGGGGATGAATCTCATGAATCTTTCCACAAAGGACTGGGACCTAGAGCTAGTGGAGGCGACGGCTGAGCAATTGATGGAAAAACTACCACCGTGCGCGAGTTCAGCCACTCAGTCAGGGCCGATTTCTTCCTACTTTGTGGAGAAGTACGGTTTTTCTCCGACTTGTGAGACCGTTCTCTGGTCTGGTGACAATCCTTGCAGCCTTGTCGGAATGGGTGCCGCTTCTCCTGGTAAGCTCGTCATTAGCCTAGGGACCAGTGACACCTTATTTGCTGCATTACCTGAGCTAAAGACGAATCCGAGTGCTTACGGGCATGTTTTCGGGAATCCGATAGAGGGCTACATGAGTTTAATTTGTTTTAAAAATGGCTCACTCGCTCGGGAGGCCGTTAAGGAACAGTTCGGCCTGTCTTGGAGTGACTTTGAGAGCAGAGCTCTTTCGCGCTCGGTCATCGGGAATGATGGTCTCCTGATGCTCCCTTTCTATGAGCCAGAAATCACACCTAAACTTGACCTAGGAGGAGCGCTTTTTTCAGAAGACGGGGATCACGGTGCCCAGAGGACAGTGCGAGCGGTTTTAGAAGGGCAGTTTTTAAATATGCGAGTGCACTCAGATTGGCTAGGTGTAGATCTAAAAGAGATTTACCTCACTGGTGGAGCCTCGGAAAATGATGGCATTGCCCAAGTGCTCGCGAATGTTTTTGGACTACCAGTAGAACGGCTCGAAGTCCCCGGATCTGCGGTGATAGGCGCAGCCCTGCGAGCAGCCCATGCCTTGGGAGAAAATCTTAGCGATCTAGAAGAGAAATTTTGCAAAACCAAGGCGGGCGGGAGAATTGAACCAGAGAACGCTGCAAAAGCGGTGTATGACCGGATGGTCGAGCCTTTCCGATTATTTTTAGCTGAGCAATAGAATAGATTGCCTTGCGGCGCGTTCTTACTCAGATTTTTTGAAACACCATTTGATTTTAAAATACCATGTCTAGACCAGTCACCTTATTTACCGGCCAGTGGGCCGATCTGTCACTTGCTGAGCTCCTCCCGAAAGTTAAAGAAATGGGCTATGATGGCGTGGAACTCGCATGCTGGGGTGACCACTTCGATGTTCATGCTGCGCTTAATGAAGAGGGCTATGTGGAAGAGCGCTGGGAACTTCTAAAAAAGAATGATCTCTCCTGCTTTGCTCTCTCAGCACATCTCGTGGGACAGGCGATTTGTGATCCCGTTGATGAGCGTCACGCGGCGATTCTCCCTCCGGCCGTTTATGGTGATGGTGATCCAGAAGGGGTGCGGCAGCGAGCTGCTCAAGAAATGATCGATACAGCGAAGGCTTGCCGGAAGTTTATTGATGCCGGGAAAGATTACATGGCGAGCCGCGAGCAAGTGGGAATCGCTGCGGTGGTGAATGGCTTCACCGGTTCTAGTATTTGGCATGCTCTGTATGCTTTCCCGCCCACAGACCAAGCTTACCTCCAGAAAGGGTATGATGACTTTGCGAAGCGTTTCCTCCCGATTTTAGATGCCTTTGAGAAAGAGGATGTCAATTTCGCCCTTGAGGTGCATCCTACTGAAATTGCCTTTGACATCGCCACGGCCGCCCGTGCGATCGAAGCGGTCAATGGCCATTCCCGATTTGGTTTTAATTATGATCCCAGTCACTTGGGCTATCAGGGGGTAGATTACGTGCGATTTATTCGTGAGTTTTCTGAGCGTATTTTTCATGTTCACATGAAGGATGTTTGGTGGGGGCATGGTGATGGCAGCGTGGGCGTCTTTGGTGGACATACTGATTTTTGTGACGCACGCCGCCAGTGGGACTTCCGCTCGGTGGGCCGAGGTGATATTAACTTCGAAGAAATCATCGTAGCCCTTAATGACACCCGCTATGCTGGTCCACTTTCCGTAGAGTGGGAAGATGGACGGATGGAGCGTTTTCATGGTGCAACTGAGAGTTGCGCCTTCACCAAATCTCTCGACTTCCCCCGTAATGAGGGAGGAATGTTCGACTCCGCCTTCGATGGCGATAACCAGTAAAATTAACAAAATTATGTCTACTAAAATAGGAGTCATCGGAGCAGGAGGAATGCTCCAGTATCACCACGCCGGCTTTACCAAAGCGGGCGGCGAAGTTGTTGCCGTTTGTGACATGAGTGAGGAAGCTGCTAAGGCAGCCGCTGGAAAGTACGGAGTTTCCCAGACTTATACTGAGGTCTCTGCCATGCTCGCCAATGACGAGATTGATGCGGTGAGCATCATCGTCCCTAATAAGTTCCACGCTCCGCTTGCGGTGCAGTGTCTTGAGGCGGGGAAGCATGTCTTTTGTGAAAAACCACCTGCGCTGAGTGCCACGGAAGTGAAAGGAATGATC
The DNA here is from genome assembly GCA_937928425.1 of uncultured Verrucomicrobiales bacterium. Taxonomy (GTDB): domain Bacteria; phylum Verrucomicrobiota; class Verrucomicrobiia; order Verrucomicrobiales; family Akkermansiaceae; genus SW10. Next base: position 4,028 of record CALFVL010000109.1, on the reverse strand, counting down.
CGGGCCGCTGAGGCTTCTGGGAAGAAGCTCATGTTTAACTTTAACAACCGGGCACGCCCTGAGTCAGTTGAGCTGAAGAGGCGTATTGATGCAGGGGAAATCGGCGAGATTAATTCGGCCCAGTCTAAATGGATTCGCCGGACGGGGATTCCCGGTTTCGGAGGCTGGTTTACCACCAAGGCTCTTTCAGGAGGAGGGGCTACGATCGACCTCCTCCACATGATCGACCTTTCGCTCCACTTCATGGGCTACCCTAAGCCTACGAATGTCCTCGCTAAGACCTTCGATACCTTTATGGGCGACTCCGGCTTTAAAGGACCGTGGGGGATTCCTGATCGCGCAGATGGCGTGACAGATGTGGAGGCCGCTGCGCACGGCTTTGTCACCTTCGAGAGTGGGCAAGTCCTCACCTTACAGGTCTCTTGGGCTGAAATGATCAAGCGCGAAGAGGTGTCTGTGGTCTTCCAAGGAACTAAAGCGGGCGGGAAAGTAGAGCGTCTCTTCGGAGAAGATGGCTTAGATGAAACGGCGATTGATACCTGCGAACTCTACACTCAAGTCGATGGCAAATCCGTGGATACCGTCCTAGAAGTGCCTGAGTGCGAGGACATGGGGCGCATTGACTCTGCTGCGAATTTCGTGGAAGCGATCGAGGGAAAAGCCACCCCGCTTAATACTCCAGAGCAGGCTCTTCATTTGATGACCATCATAGATGCCATTTACGAGTCCTCGCAGAGTGGCAAGGCTGTGGCTCTTTAGCCTCCTAATAAAGCGATGACTCGTAAACTAAGAATGGGCATGGTCGGCGGAGGGCGAGGAGCCTTCATCGGGCAAGTCCACCGTATGGCCGCTAACTTAGACGGTAAGATCGAGCTCGTCGCTGGGGCCTTCTCGTCCTGCCCAGAGAAGTCGAAACTCTCAGGGGAAGACTTCTTCATCGACTCAGAACGTGCTTATCCTAGCTACGAGGAGATGGCGAAGGCTGAGGCAGCGCGTGAAGATGGGATCGATTTTGTCTCCATTGTGGTTCAAAATCACCTACATTTCCGTGTTGCAAAGTGCTTCCTCGAGGCTGGAATTCATGTCATTTGCGATAAGCCTCTGGCCTTAGATATGAACGAGGCGAAGGAACTCCAAAAACTAGTCCATGAGAGTGGACTCGTCTTCGCCCTCACACATAACTATACGGGCTATCCCATGGTGAAGGAGGCTAAGCGGATGGTCGCCGAGGGCGAGCTAGGTCGACTCCTTAAAGTCGTCGCCGAGTATCCTCAAGGCTACGCGATTGGAGATGTGGAAGGGAACGGGGATGGGGCTATTTCGAACTGGCGGGCTGATCCGAAGATCGCGGGAATGTCGAACTGCATTGGCGACATCGGGACTCATGCCCACCACCTCGCGCATTACATCACGGGACTAGAAGTCGAGGAGCTGGCGGCTGAACTCACGGCCTTTATCCCCGGACGTGAACTGGATGATGATGGAAATTGTCTGATTCGTTTCGAGAATGGGGTGAAGGGAATCATCTACGCCTCACAAATCTCGAATGGTGATGAGAATAATCTTAATATCCGAATATACGGAACTAAGGCCTCGATCGAGTGGCATCAGGAAGATCCTAATGAACTTCTTGTGAAATTTCCTTCTGCACCGCGTCAAATTTACCGTCGAGGAAATGACTACTTAGGGAAGCTCGCTCAGGCTAATACGCGCACTCCCTTTGCGCATCCCGAGGGGTTTATTGAAGCTTTTGCCAATGTCTACCTCGCAGCTGCAGCCGCCATTTCAGATAAGATTGATGGTAAGCCTGCTCCAGAAGAAGCTTATGATTACCCTACGGTGGATGATGGAGTGAAAGGAATGGCCTTTATCAAGGCCTGCGTGGAATCTTCTAAGAATAATGCGGCGTGGACTCAGTTAGATCTCTAGAGACGACTCAATCTGGCTGGGACCTTCAGCCCCACCATTAGCTCGCACAGTCCGGACAGCGGCCGAAGAATTCGAGCTCATGGTAGAGGTCAACGAAGCCTGTTTCTTGGCGAATTTCTTCTTCAAGTTGGTGGACGGGGCAGGGGGCATCAATAGGCTCTATACTGCCGCAGTCGGTGCAGATGAGGTAATCACGGTGCTGCCCGGGGACCAGGAGGGTGAAGTAGGCGGCCCGTTCATGGAGGCCGAGGCGCCGGACCATGCCTTTATCACTGAGGCGCTGGAGAAGCCGGAAAACGGTGGCTTTGTCACACTGTTCAGAGAGGTGCCCACAAGAGCTAAGCTCGGCCAGAGTCATGGGGCGATTGTGGCCCGCTAGGCAGGTGAGAATCGCCTCTAATGCCTTCGTCTTGCGCAAACCAGAGTTACGAGCTTTGGCGAGGAGTTCATCGTGAAGAGACATAAGTGAGGTGAGAGGCTTGAGTGGTGGAGAGGAAGGTCTAAAGATCGAGTTCCGTTTCTGAGTGTGGTGGAAGGGGTGCTCCGATTTTATGGTAAGCAGCCGGCATGGCGACCCGACCGCGCGGAGTGCGTTTGACAAAGCCTTCCATGATGAGGAAGGGCTCATGAACTTCTTCCAGAGTAGAGGCGTCTTCTCCGGTGGCCACTGCTAGTGAGGACAGGCCTACGGGGCCTCCGTTAAATTTATAGATCATCGACTCAAGGATGCGTTTGTCCATTTGGTCTAGCCCGTCATGGTCGATCTCGATCATCTGGAGTGCGGACTGAGCAACTGCGGAGTTGATATGACTATCAGCCTTAACTTGGGCATAATCGCGAACCCAGCGGAGGAGATTATTGGCGATTCGGGGAGTTCCCCGAGAGCGCGAGGCCACTACGAGGGCGCCTTCCTCATCGATCGAGAGCTTTAAGATCTCGGCCGAGCGGAGGATGATCACAGCGAGTTGCTCCTTCGTGTAGTAGTCGAGCCGATTGATAAGGCCGAAGCGGGAGCGTAGTGGAGAAGTGAGCATCCCGGAGCGAGTCGTGGCCCCTAGAAGGGTGAACTTGGGAAGCTGGAGCTGGATGGAGCGGGCTGAGGGGCCGGAGTCGATAATGATGTCTAGACGGAAGTCTTCCATCGCGGGATAGAGGTATTCTTCAATCGCGGGGTGAAGGCGATGAATCTCATCAATGAATAAGATGTCTCCACGTTGGAGATTCGTAAGGATGCCGGCGAGGTCTCCGGCTTTCTCGATCTGGGGGCCAGAGGTGGTGTGAAGGCTCGTCCCTACGGCACTGGCTACGATGTTAGCGAGAGTGGTTTTACCGAGTCCGGGCGGGCCGGAGAGGAGGACGTGTTCTAAGACATCGTTACGGCCCTTAGCGGCAGCGACCATCAGCATGAGTCGCTCAGTCACTTTTTCTTGACCATGGAAGTCCTCGAAGCCGGGTGGGCGTAGGGTGAGATCTTCTGGAGTCTCAGGGGCGTTAGCAGTTTCTTGAAAGTAGGACTCCGACATGCGATTTCTTCTTAAAAAAGTGAAACACGCAGCGCGCTGATTGCACATGAAATTTTATGAGGAATGGGCTTTACACCCTAAGGCTGGCGATTAGTCTCCCGCCCTTATCTCGCTGGTCCTATGAAAGTTCTTTCTTCACTCGCTTCTGCTAAACGCCGCCACGCTGACTGCCAAGTCGTAAAGCGTAAGGGCACTCTCTACGTCATCAATAAGACTAACCCCCGTTTCAAAGCCCGTCAGGGTTCTACAAAGGGGACCAAGATGTCTAAGAAAGGCGTGAACTAAGCTCTCGTCAGCTGGCTTCCTATTTGTCTCTTAATTTTTACTCAAACGGCCTTCTTTCGGAAGGTCGTTTTTTTCTTTTTAAGGAGAACTTAGAAAGAAATTGGCCTAGTTGGCCTGTGATTTGGCGCCACCATTCACTGGCCGCTGAGCTGCTCGAGGGCCCATGCGGCCATGAAGTTTCCAAAGCCTGCTGTTAAGTGAGTCACGGCTCCATAACCTGAGTCACATTTAAGGCTACCGACCATGTCTGCAGGGCGGGTGGTCGTGATCCCACCATCGCAGCTAGGAAAT
>CALFVL010000108.1 GCA_937928425.1 uncultured Verrucomicrobiales bacterium | reverse complement strand
TCCAGATTTGTTGACAAGAATGAAGACAGAAAATAAATCATCGCTGGAAGCTGAGGGCTTCCTACACCCAGGATGCTTCTTTCATTCCAAATTTTCCAATGGTGAGTCAACATCTGTCTTTAAATTTGACTTTCTTCTTTTCTAATTTTGGAAATTAAATTTGACTTTGACAAAAGTTGCCATGGTAAACTCTGTAACCTGACCTGCATCCACTGCCACGTGAATGCTGGGCCTCACCGGAAAGAACTCATCACAACTGAGGCGCTCAACCGCACTCTGGATTGGTTTGAAAAAACAGACATCCAGACCATCGACCTCACCGGAGGAACTCCGGAAATGCACCCTGATTTCCAAGCCCTCGTCCAGCGAGTGCGTGGCTTTGATAAGAAACGAGAAATCATCACCCGGCTTAATGCCACCATCATTAATGAACCCGGCTACGAGTGGATCCCTGAGTTTCACACCCGCCACCAAATCACTCTCATCGCCTCCATGCCCTGCTACTCCGCAGATAATGTGAATGCGCAACGAGGAGATGGCGTTTTTGACTCCTCTATCTCCGCTTTCCAAAAACTGAACGCCCTCGGGTATGGAAAATCGCCTGATCTAAAAATGCACTTCGTTTTTAATCCCGTAGGAGCCTCCCTTCCTCCCTCGCAGGAAGAACTCAGCGCTGATTATAAGAAAGAAATGGCAAAGCACTTCGGCATCGTCTTTAACGACCTTTACTGCATTACCAATATGCCCATTGCGCGCTATGCTTCCTACCTGAAACGTGAAAAAAAGCTAGCCGCCTACCAACAACTCCTTGTCGAAAACTTTAACCCCGGTTCTATCGAGGGCCTCATGTGTCGAGACACCATTAGTGTTGATTGGGAAGGAGGCGTTTTCGACTGTGATTTTAATCAGCAGCTCAATATGCCCATTCAGAACGACTCCACGCAAAAAATCTGGGACATTGACCTGAAAAAACTCGCCACCCAAGAAATCCGCACCGCAGCACATTGCTTCGGCTGCACCGCCGGAGCCGGCTCTTCCTGTGGAGGCTCCCTCGTTTAATCTTAGAATAAACCCACTTTAATCCACGTCATAAATAACGAACTAAATAACCATGAAAAAACTCTTCATCCCCATCGTCACGCTAGCACTTAGCTCCTTCTCGCTCCTCGCGATTGACCAAGAGCATAAGGCCCTTACTGAAATCCTCTCAAAACACGTCACCCCGACTGGTGTTAAGTATAAGGAGCTCAAAAGTGACCATGCTCAGCTCCAGAGCTACCTCAAGGAACTTGCCAAAGTCACCCCTAAAGAGCTCAAGAGTTGGAAGGAAGAGGAACAACTCTCATTTTACATCAATCTTTACAATGCGGCCACCCTCGACCTTGTCCTAAAGCACTACCCCATTAAATCATTCAAAGACGACATCCATAAAGATGGTCCTTGGAAATTAAAGTCCGTTACTGCTCTTCAACAATCCCTCACTCTCGACCAAGTCGAACACGAGTTCCTTCGGAAAGACTACTTAGAGCCACGTATTCACTTCGCCCTCAATTGTGCTTCCGAAGGCTGCCCACCTCTCCGTGCAGAAGCCTTCACCGCCTCTAAACTAGAAGCTCAGCTCGAAGAGCAGACAAAGGCCTTCCTCGCCAGTGATAAAAATAGCTTATCTGGAAGCTCCCTAAAACTCTCGCCACTGTTCGACTGGTTCAAAGACGACTTCGTCAAAAAATCAGGCTCAGTTGAAGCCTTTGTAGCCCCTTACTTCCCTAAGAAAAAAATTAAGGCAGGTAAGATGAAAATCTCCTACACCGAATACGGCTGGGCCCTGAATGAAGCTAAGTAATTCAAACTGAATTTCTTCTTCTTGACCGCTTTATGCTAAAACAGAAGAATAAAACATGCGGTTGATTTATTCTTTTGTTTTGGTGTTCTGCCTCCACTTCCTTCTCTCTAGCTGCAGCCGCCCTGGGGAAAAAGAAGTCCCTCAACTCGGTGAAATTTACCAGCAGGCAGCTGCCTCCCATCAAAGTGAACAGTTAAACCCTGTCATCGTCATCCCAGGGATCCTAGGATCTAAAATTAAAGACCCCGAAAGCGGGAAATCAATCTGGGGAGTCTTTGATAATGAATTTCTTAACCTCAACCGCCCCGAAAATTTCCAGATCGCAGCCGTCCCGATTCAGAAGGGAAGTGCAATCTCTCAGGCCAGCCCGCGCGGAGTTCCAGATGGCGCAGTGAGTTCCCTACGCTTTCGCGTTGCCGGAGTCCCTCTTAAGCAGCAAGCATACGCAGGCATCCTGAAATCTCTTGGAGTCGGCGGATTTAAAGACTCAGACTATAAGCCCTCTAACCTAAACTGGGGAAAAGAGCACTTCACCTGCTTCCAGTTCTCCTATGATTGGCGCCTTTCTAATGCTCAAAACGCCCGAGCACTTCATGAATTCATCCAGGATAAAAAGCGCTACATCCGACAGAAATCAAAGGAACTTTATGGTAAAGATCGTCCTAATCTAAAGTTCGACATCGTCGCACACTCCATGGGCGGGCTAGTTGCGCGCTACTACCTTCGCTACGGCACCCAAGCTCTCCCCAGCAACGGATCACTCCCTAAACTAAACTGGCAAGGCACCCGTGATGTGAACCAACTCATCATGGTGGGAACCCCCAATAGTGGAAGTATCGTTGCCTTCTCAGACATTCTCACCGGAAAGAGTTTCTTACCAGAGTGGCAGCGGCGCGTCCTTGGCATAGGCCTTCCACGCCTCCCAGCCGCCGTCATCGGGACTTACCCCTCACTCTACGAACTCTTCCCACGGAGTCGTCACCAGCCAGTACTCGATGCTTCCAACAAAAGCGCACTAGATATTTTTGACCATAAGCTCTGGGAAAAACAAAACTGGGGAATCCTCCAGCCGGAAGAAGACCACGTCCTTAAAACCCTTCTCCCTCACGCCACTGACCGCGCTCAACGTCGTGAACTTGCCAGTGACCACCTTAAGAAATGTCTCAATAACGCATCTCAATTTCACCGTGCCTTAGACCGCCCCGCCACCCCGCCTAAGGGATTCCGTATCACCCTCATCTCAGGAGACGCGATTTCTACCAAACGCCAAGTCGCCATCGACCTCAGTAATAATAAACAAGCTGATTATAGCTACGCTCCAGGCGATGGCACCGTTCTTCGCTCCAGCACCCTCGCTGATGATCGCCTCGGTTCATCTGCAAAATGGACTCCACGCCTCCGCTCTCCTATTAAATTCCACCGAGTCACCTTCTTCACCAAAGAACACCTCCTCCTCACTCAAGACCCGAGTTTTACCGATAACCTCCTCTACCAACTTCTCGAAGAGCCGCGCTAGGCTCTGCTCTAAACTGATACTCTCTATGAGCAAACCAATCATCCTCGTTCTCTGCACTGGGAATTCCTGTCGCTCCCACCTTGCTGAAGCTTATCTTAAAAGTGTCCTAGAGGAGCATTTCCAAATCGAAAGCGCCGGTTCTAACCCCGCAGGTTACGTTCACCCCCTCGCCACCAAAGCCATGGCCGAAATTGGTATAGACCTCTCTAAGCACCGCTCCAAGCACCTAGAAGAGTTTTTAAGCCAAGACGTAGAAACCGTCATTACCGTCTGCGGAAAGGCGAATCAACATTGCCCAGATTTCCCCGGTCAAGCTACCCGTCTCCATCTCCCCTTCGATGATCCTGCTGACGCCACGGGCTCAGATGAGGAACAATTGGGCACCTTCCGGCGAGTGAGGGATGAGATTATCGAGACCCTACGCCCCTTTTCAGAGGAACGCCTTGCAAAAGCTGAAGCTAAGCTCAAAATTGTTTCCACTGCTACATCCAGCGCAGCCACTTAGGGCACTTACTTTGCAGTCTTCTTCTCTGATTGCTCCTCTTCCTCAGCTTTTTTCTCATCCAGCTGCTTCTCCTCTGAGTGATCTTCATGCTTGAACAAGTTTATGGTATCACTCGACTTGGGTGGATCAGATTCCCACTCGTGACGCTCGCAGGAGCATAAACCGAGACTGATCACTGCCAAAAGAACCGTAAACTGTTTCATTGCGCGCTTTGGATAAGTGACCAGCCTCAAAAAGGCAATCACTCTTTGTCACGTCCAGCCAGCGAGTCGAGCTACTGCATCTTCAAATGGGTCCCCGCATCTTAGAGAACCTTCCCCAGCTCTCTCCACGCTGACCAAGAGCGTAAAAAATGCCTAAGCATTCTAAAATTCTCAAAACGCATCTCAGCGAGCCTCTCAACTAAAAGCCATCCCCTGTTTAATCTGGGAAAACGATCGCACGCTGACCATCAATAATAGTTCGATCATGCACGTGATAGCGGATTCCTTTAGCGAGAGCAGAGCGTTCACAGTCCCGCCCCAGTCTCACTAAATCGGGAACACTATGGTAGTGCTGTACCCGCTTCACTTCCTGTTCGATGATCGGTCCAGCATCCAGCTCCCCCGTGACGTAATGACAAGTGGCTCCGATGAGTTTAACCCCCCGCTCATAAGCCTGCCGGTAAGGATTCGCCCCGATAAAAGCCGGCAGAAAGCTATGGTGGATATTGATCATCTTCCCCTCATATTTCTCACAGAGCCACTTGGGCATGATTTGCATGAAGCGGGCCAGCACCACGAGCTGGACTTCTTGCTCCTCTAGGAGGGCTCCTATTTCACGAAATCCACGCTCCTTGTCATCCTTCATCTCGATATGATGAAAGGGGATTTTGGCATTTTCAGCAATCTGGCGACAGTCCTCACGGTTGCCGATGATGGAAGTGATCTCGATCGGCATTTCTCCCAGTCCAGTTCGCCATAACACCTCATTGAGACAGTGATCCGTCTTTGTCACAAGCACCGCAGTCTTCATTCGATAAGGAAGCTTACGGAAATGCCAATTTGCGTTAATCTCCCGGCCCAATCCTTCAAAACTGTTCATGAAATCTTCTACCGGGATTTCTAAACTCCCTGTATCGATCTCCAAACGCGCATAGAACGTGCCCCGATCTCGGTCAATAAACTGCGTAAACTCCACTAAGTTCGCTTGATACTCCGAACTATGTTTGGCGATCTTCGCGACAAGCCCTGATTTATCAGGACAGGTAATTTTAAGGATCAGTCCCTCGTGCATGTCCTAGCTCTTGCCCTAGTCTAGAGGGGAATTCAAGCAAGACCCTTAGAGTGCTTTTTAGCAATTCGTAGGAAGTCTAACACCACGCCCTTAGGTCGGCCCTGATACATCGCTCCGATCACCAGTGGCGGAAAGCTCCCGATCGGAAGCGGCTTCACCCCTTTCGGTGATCTCACGCCCGGAATAGAAATCCCCACCCCTACTCCAAAACCACGCCGGACGAAGTCTCGCACCACATCAGTAGAATTCACCTCCATTGACACTGGCCAACTGATTTTCATCCGGTCAAATTCTCGCTGAAAAAGTTGCTGCAGCACCTCATCAGGCGGGAGTCCTATGAGGGGAGACTTCCCGATTAATCCTCTTTTTGCATAAGGATCTTCCACGAGAAAGTCCTCCCATGACTCTACTCGAGACCGAGCCGGCACCCATAGAACGCAGGGGATTTTTAGAAGAACTTCACTCTTAAGTCCTTCAGATATTTTTCCCCCGACCACTCCGATTGCCACATCCGCTTGCTGGGAAATGACCTGTGAATGCAGATCTGAAGGCGGGACCTCACGGAGAGAAAACTTAATTTGCGGGTCCTCTTTTTTCAGGCTTTCTAACACGTCTGGAAGATGATTTCGGAGGGCTGAACCTGTCGCCGCAAGCCGTAAATGCCGCCCTTCTTCCCCACGAATTTTTTCCTCTAAATCGCCCAGTCTGGAGAAAAAAGGATAAATGGAATCATAAAGTTCCTCCCCAGCTGGTGTCAGAGCAAAAGGCCTCCGATTAAAGAGCTTCACTCCTAATTTCTCTTCTAGCTGGAGAATCTGTCCACTCACCGCAGGCTGCTGAATCCCGTATGGCATCTTCCGCACCGCCGCCGTGATTCCCTCAAATTTCGCGACAAAGTAAAAGAGCTCAAGATGGTGGATATTCATCAGAAGGATGTTTTACCCTAAAACATCAATCCAATCAATGTTTCTAATCATCTTATCAATGCGACATACTCCCCTTCTTCCATCATCATGCAGAAATGACTCCTCTTTCTCATCGCCTGTCAGTCGCGGAATCTGAACTTGCAGCAGTAAAAGAAAAAACTCAGACGCTCTCCCAAACACTCCGCACAATAAAAAGGGAATTGAAGGATGAAAAACTCTCCCTAACTCAGCCACCTAAAATTTCCCCCAGTCTCTCTGAAAAATCACAAGTTTCCCCCAGCCCCCCTAAATCTCAGGCTCCACCTGCTCCCAACTTACCTGCGCTAAAAGAGACCCGCCCCATACGAAACAAGGCCGCACAGTTCGAGATGCAGCTGGGCCGCGTCTGGTTCGTCCGCCTTGGCATTTTACTTCTCACCACTGGCTTCGTTTTTCTAAGTCGTTACACCTATGAGCACTTTATCCATGACATTAGCCCTGGCCTGCGCCTCAGCGGGATGTATTTGCTCTCCATGGTCCTCACTGCAGCGGGGCTTTTCTTTGAGACATGGAAAGAGTCTTTAAAAAACTACGGCCGTGTCGTCGCCGCGGGGGGGCTCGCCGCGATCTACTATTGTGGATTTGCCTCGTATCATGTGGATGCCCTCCGTGTCATTGACAGTCCTTTCGTGGCATCACTCATTATGAGCCTTAGTGCAGCACTCTGCTGTGCCGTCTCACTTTGGCGGAGCTCCCGCGTCATGTTGAGCGGTAGTCTTGCCCTCGCCTTCTATAGCATCTCAATCAATCCCATCGGGTGGATGGCCTGTCTTTCTGCACTCACCCTAGCCAGTTTTGGAGTTCTTATGATGCTTCGTTACCGCTGGGTAGAGCTTGGTTTCATCGTCCTCCTAGGGAGTTACCTCTCCTTCTTTTTCTGGCAAGTCGCGATCAGCCCGAATGACAATTCCATCGCTCGCTATTACCTCATCGCCTATTGGTTACTTTTCACCTTCACGGCCCTTATCCCCAGGCTCAGCATCTCAGAAAAACGCCACACTCTTTTTTCTAGCATCAATAACACCGCCTTTTTCTTCCTCTTCGCTTTTCAATTTGAGGCATGGGAATGGATGAGCGGACACTCGTTTTTTTGCCTCCTATTTGGAGCCATCTTAATCTCACTTGGCCTGATCAGTAAGGGGCGCTTTCCTGAAAAACTACGCCTCATCCATCTTATCAAAGGCTTAGGGCTCATTACTCTGGGAATCACGCTTCATCTCAGCGGCCACCAATTATTCATGGCCCTCCTCATCGAAGCGCTGGTCCTCATGGCGCTGAATACCAGACAGCGCCACCCTATCACGGAGTGCGGATCTTGGGCCATCGCTCTGCTTTCCTGTCTTAGCTTAGCCGCTGTATCACTTACTGAGATTCCCACACCCGCTCTCTTTTTAGGAGCGTTCGCATGGTTTACTCTGAGCGTTCTTCAAAGGCTCTGCGCATCCAGCAGAGTCCATTACGGAAGTTTAAGTGCCGCCATGATCGGCACGCTTTTTCTCAGCTTCGTGACCACAGCAGGATGGGGCTTAGACAATCGTATCTTATGTCTTGCAGTCCTAGGCACCCTGAGTTCCTTCATCATCTTATCGGGAAAAGCGCGGACTTTCTTTACCGAGCTTTTACTCGTCTTCATCACGGCTTCTTTTTTCGCTTATCTTAGCGTCCTCATCATTCCTGCGCTATCCCTACACAGTGGTGTAACTCAGCTTATCCTCGCCACAACGGCCTTACTCACCTCACTACCACCCCTCTTTTTTCTACATAGAACCACAGAGGAAAAGATACAGACCACAGGCCATCTCGTCCTTGCCCTATTCCTAGCAGCGGCTGTCATCTTTCTCGCTCTGGCCCTACTTCAAGGGTACCTCACTCCGTTTCTCACCCTTTTTATTACCCTTTGTATCCCTATCATCGGTAGTCTCGCAGCTCGTAAGAGTGGCCTCCTTGCACATTCACTCATTCCTTTCGCAAGTTATGGCATCGCGCTCCAAGTTCCTTATTCCGATTACACTTTCCCGATCACACTCATGATGAGTTCACTGCATTTTTGCTACGTCGCAAAACACCATCACCTCGCGGACCGTAGTTTTATCCTTCATAGCCTCTTTGTCATCGCGATCGCTTCTTGGGGAGGTCTTCTCCATCAGGTCCTTAGTCAGCCAGCACTTCCTTTCATTCTAACAGGAGTCAGCCTCCTTCTGCTTGCTCGGCGTTATTCTCCAAAGTTCATTTCTATCATTAGCCTACCTTACTTCATGCTGGGCTTCGCTTCCGCGCTGAATCATTCCTCTGAACTCTACCACTGCCTTATCCCCCCTATGGCCCTTCATCTCATCTTCAGTGTAAAGAAAGCTCCTTCACGCTATCAAGTTCTAGGCAGCACTTGCCTACTCCTTCTCTGGGCTAAAATGACTCATGACATTTCTATCTTCCCCCTCACCGCCGTATGGACCCTCCTAGGATCAACGGCCCTCTTAGCTGGCCTCGCTTTTAATAGTCGTTGCTACCGCCTGCTCGCCCTTGTCATCCTAATTTTCAGCTTAGGCCATCTGATGATCTTTGACTTAGGTTCATTGGCACCTCTCCCCCGTATCCTAAGCTTTATGACCCTTGGTTTAGGACTTCTTGGACTGGGTTATGTTTACAATCGTTACCAAGAACGCTTGAAAGAAATACTCTAGTTACGAAGCTTCCTCGCATGAGAGTCATTCTTCAACGAGTTTCTAGTGCATCGGTAAACATCGATCAGAAAAAGACGGCACAGATTGCACACGGACTGCTGATCCTATTAGGAGTCGAGACCGGTGATGAGCTCGATGATATAGATTGGCTTATTGGAAAAATCACCAAGATGCGGATCTTCGATGATCCACAGGGAAAGATGAATCTCTCGCTCCTAGACAGTGGTGGTGCAGCCCTCGTCGTAAGTCAATTCACCCTGCACGCCTCGACTAAAAAAGGAAACCGCCCCAGTTTCATTAAAGCGGCCCGCCCTGAGGAAGCTCAGGCGCTTTACCAGAAATTTTGTGACACACTCTCTAAAAAACTCCCTGAGCCCGTAGAGACCGGCTCCTTTGGCGCCTCCATGGAAGTTTCCCTCGTTAATAATGGACCGGTAACAATCAGCATGGACTCTCGGCAGCGGGAATAAGTCATTCTTTTAAGCGGACCGAAGTTCCGCAATAAATGCAGCGAAACCAGTGGAAGAGAAGCATGTGAATACTAGTGGGTAAGATGTAACCAAGCAGCGGAATACGGTGGGCTTTGACATGCTTGAAGCAATCCTTACGACCTAAGAGAGGTTGTCCACAAATTCGGCACTTAAGCGGACGGACAAGCGTAAGGTATAAGAAGAAAAAGAATAAGAAGGCACAGGGAACGGCTAAGAACCATAAGCCGTGCTTTATCTCAAGTTGCTCTCTAAAGATGACAGCTCCAGCAGCCACGAGGCTAGCTGGAAAAAGGATACAGGTCACAAAAGTGATCAATGCTGCCACCTTTACGCGCTTAGGCTGTGGATTAAGAACACCCCGGATATACCGCCGTGAATGGAGTTTTCTCCCCTCGTTCAGCTCCGGACTAGCAGTCTTACGAATATCAAATCCCGCGTTACGTTTGAGGGGTTCCACCGGAGGTCGTTTCTCAGAATCTTGACCTCCCGGACTCCCAAGTGGATTTGCTTTTAAAAGTGGATTCTCACGGACCTCGGAAGCTATAAGTCTCTCTTCGCGAGAGAGTGGCCTAGTCGCCTGAGTGCTCCCGCGTGCCTTAGTTTTACTTTTGTGCTTTACCTTTTTTCGAGATGAGACGCGCTCTGAGACCTGTTCTAACTCGCGGTCTTCTAGCTCGAGTGCCTCCTCTTCCACCAGCTCATCTTCCTGAGGTAATTCATCACCAAGGCTAATAAATTCCTCCATTGCTGGGACATCGCTGACCGCGATCTGGTTCTTCACAATTTGTTCTTTTTTTACTGTGAGCGCAAGTGGCAGGGAATCGAGTGAAACTTCCTCAAGTGGCTCAGTAAGCTGATCTGCGACTACTTGAGTTGAGTCTGAGCTAAGGCCACTTATCCCCTGAGCTTTATCAATCCAACCCGCGAGCCGCTTCTCAGTCGGAACTCTCTTAAGGACCTTTACCAGCCTATTCGCCTGCCGGATCTCTTCATGTAAAGCCTGCACCTCACTCTGAGCGAGAGTAGCCAAATCATCAACCCCCACAGTGTTTAACAGCTCAATTGTTGCCTCACCTATGCCCTTAATCTGTTTTAAAGTGCTCTCCGCCATATCTTTCTTTGATTTTGCCACAGTAAACACATTTCTAAAGAGGCACCAATCACAGTTTTAACTAAGTCAGGTTCTTCCTCATCTCTTGGACTTGGCTCAATTTTCCTTCCCATTCGCTCAAGCGCGCCCTCTCTGCCTCCACCACCTCGGCTTTAGCATTCGCCACGAATTTTTCATTGCTCAATTTGCCCTTGGACTTACTGACTTCTTTCTCGATTTTTTCAATCTCCTTATTAAGCCGAGTTTTCTCCGCCTCTAGATCAATAAGACCGTCCAATGGCATGAAGATCTCGCCCACGGGAGTCACCACCCCTGGAGTTCCTTGCTCAGGGAGGTAATTTTCCTCGTGAGTCACTTCCTGAGAGCTCGAAAGTAAAGCAAGGGTGCTGGCCTCTTCTTGTAACCAAGCTGGACCGGTCTTTGCAATGAAACGCACATCCTTCCGCGCTGCCAAGCGGTATTCTGCCTTCAAGTTCCGCAATTTAGCAGCCGCTTCATAAACCGCGCTAGCCTGCTCCTGTCCGGTCTCAATGTCCGAAGTATTCACCCCAGTGAGGAGTCCTTCTTCTGGCAGCTCTTTCTCCATGACGAATTCACCCTCACTCACATAGCCCATTCGTAAGCTTAGCTCCTCAGTGAGATGCGGCATGTAGGGATGCAAATACTGCAAATAGCGGGCCATGACCGCATCAAAAACTCCTAGCGTAGTCGCCCGCTGGGCCTCACTGGCTTCTGTCCGTAAATCCCCCTTCACCGCTTCTAAAAATTTATCACAAAACTCACTCCAGAGAAAATCGTAAAGTTGCTGCCCAATTTCATTAAAGCGATATTCGGCGTAAGCCTTCTCCTGATTCGCCGCTAAGTCATCACACTTCGCAAGAATATCGAGGTGATAGGGACGTAAGTTCTCACTGGAGGCCGCTTTAAAGTCAGCCCGAGAGTCACTTCCGGCCATCCTCCGGAAACGGCAGGCATTATAAATTTTATTCGCAAAATTCCGCCCCTCTTCCACCTGCGACTCATCAAAGCGAAGATCCGCCCCAATCGGAGCAGTCCGCATGAGTCCAAAGCGTAAGCCATCTGCCCCGTATTGATCCATGAGGTCAATCGGATCAGGGGAGTTCCCCAGCGATTTGCTCATCTTACGGCCCTGGAGATCGCGAATGATCGAGGTAAAGAATACATTCTTAAAGGGTAATTTCCCCTTAAAACGGTAGCCCGCCATGATCATCCGAGCCACCCAGAAAAAGATAATATCAGGCCCCGTGACCAAGTCCGTCGTAGGGTAAAATTTCTTCACCAGATCTGACTCCTCATCGAGATTCTGCATCGTCGCGAATGGCCACAGCCAAGAGCTAAACCATGTGTCTAACACATCAGGATCTTGAACCCAATTTTCTGGATCAGCGGGAGGATCTGCACTCACATGTAAATCACCCGCTGACAAATTCGCAAGAGTCAGTGACTCCGCCGCCTTCAGCTCTTCCACCTTTTCCTTCCGGTACCAGACTGGAATCCGGTGCCCCCACCAAAGCTGTCTGGAAACACACCAGTCCTGAATCCCATCCATCCAACTCCCATGCGTCTTAGCCCAGCGCGCTGGACGGTAGGAAATTTCCCCTTCTGCGACGGCTCTTGCAGCCTCCTCACTCGCTGGATATTTCAAAAACCACTGCATCGAGATACGTGGCTCGATCGGCACATCAGCCCGCTCAGAAAAGCCGACATTATTCTCATGCTCCTCCACCCTAATAAGTAGCCCCATCTCATCCAACATCTCCGCAGACTTCTTCCGAGCCGCAAAGCGATCTAGCCCATCTAGCTCTGGGACTTCCGCACAATTCACGGTGGCATCTGCATGAAACACATTGATAATTTCTAAGTCATGACGCAGCCCGATCTCAAAGTCAGCCTTATCGTGAGCAGGTGTAATTTTTAAGGCTCCGGTCCCGAACTCTGGGTCCACATGATCATCAGCCACCACCGGAATCTCAGCATGGGGGAAAGGCCGCTTCACCATCTGCCCCACATACTTGCCGTAGCGTGCATCTTTAGGATTCACCGCCACCGCCACATCACCCATCAGCGTCTCTGGTCGAGTCGTCGCCACCTCTAGGAACTTTCCGGGTGTCTCCACTAACTCATACTTCATATAGTAGAGCTTCGAGTTCTGCTTCTTAGGAATCACCTCCTCATCTGATAGGGCAGTGAGAGAAACCGGACACCAGTTTACCATCCGTTTACCTCGATAAATCAGTCCCTCCTTAAAAAGGTCTGAAAACACGCTCGAGACCCACTTTGAATACTCCTCATCCATCGTAAAACGCTCACGCTCCCAATCGCAGGAACACCCTAAGCGCTTCAGTTGCTGAATGATAATTCCACCATGCTTTTCTTTCCAATCCCACACCTTCTCTAAAAACGCCTCACGTCCGATATCACGCCGCGTCTTCCCCTCCTCATCACGCAACTGCCGCTCCACCTTCGTCTGGGTGGCGATACCCGCATGGTCTGTCCCTGGAAGCCATAGAACCTCAAAGCCCTTTTGGCGTGCACGCCGAGCCAAAATATCCTGAATCGCATTATTTAAGACATGCCCTAAGTGCAAAATTCCCGTCACATTTGGAGGTGGGATGACGATCGAATACGGAGGCTTCTCAGACTCTGGATCCGCCTCAAAGCACTTGGCCTTCAGCCACGCTTGATACCAAGACTTCTCCACATCAGTAGGCTCATAACCCTTTGGTAACTCAGACATCTCCCCTCTCCTACCCGAGTCCCCCCCCGCAAGCAAGCCTTCCAGCTCGCCCTAGCACCCGTTCTGTCCCCATTTCCCTCCTACCCTCATATTTCTGAACTTTCGTGATTGGCCCCTCCCCACTCGAGGCCCTACCCTCACCCAACTCTTTTTTGTTCTAAAATGCCCGTTCCTCAAAAACTTCTCGTTGCCAACCGTGGTGAAATCGCCATCCGAGTCTTCCGCGCTGCCACCGAACTCGGACTACGCACCGTCGCCATCTATGCAGAAGAAGACCGCTTCTCGCGCCACCGCTTTAAGGCTGACGAGGCTTACCAACTCGACCAGACGAAAGGCCCCGTCGGAGCCTATCTCGACTACGAAGGCATCGTCGCTCTCGCCAAGGCGAAAGGCATCACCCTCATTCACCCCGGCTACGGATTCCTCTCAGAAAATGCCGACTTCGCCCGCGCCTGCGCCCGTGAAGGCATCACCTTCATCGGGCCCTCCTCAGATCTTCTCGGCTCCATGGGAGATAAGACAGCCGCTCGCGCCCAAGCCATCGCCGCACAAGTCCCCGTCCTACCCGGCACCGATGACGCTATTTCAGACCCTGACCAGGCCATCACTGCGGCTCAGGAAGTCGGATTCCCTCTTATTATCAAAGCCGCCTTCGGTGGTGGAGGCCGTGGCATGCGCATCGTGGAAAAACCCTCAGAGCTCCAACCCCGCCTAAAAGAAGCTCAGGAAGAAGCCTTAAACGCCTTCGGTAATGACGCCGTCTTCTTAGAACGCTACATCAAACGAGCCAAGCACATCGAAGTCCAGATCCTCGGTGACCAGCACGGAAACGTAGTCCACCTTCATGAGCGCGACTGCTCCGTCCAGCGCCGCTACC
>CALFVL010000107.1 GCA_937928425.1 uncultured Verrucomicrobiales bacterium | reverse complement strand
CTAGCTTGTCTAGCACGGAGGTAGTAGGTGGTTTTAAGGCCAGTGTGCCAAGCATGGCGATACATATGACTGAGGGACTTCATGTCAGGTTTGGCGAGGAAGAGGTTCACACTCTGGCTCTGGTCGATCCACTTCTGTCGTCTGGCCGCAGCGTCAATGATGGCTTCATAGCCGACTTCGAAGACGGTTTTGTGCTTGGCTTTGAGATAGTCAGGGATGCCATCGATATCGGCGAGTTCTCCGTTGAAGTATTTGAGCTGATCGATCATCTCAGAGTTCCAGAGCCCTTCCTTTTTAAGGTCATTAACGAGGACGGAATTTAGAACGGTGAAGTCTCCTCCGAGGTTACTTTTCACGAAGAGGTTCGTGTAATTCGGCTCGATGCAGGGAGTGGTGCCCATGATGTTACTGATGGTGGCTGTGGGGGCGATGGCGAGGACATTTGAGTTCCGCATCCCGTTCTGGGCGATCGCTTCACGCACTGGACGCCAGTCCATTTTCCCACCCCGGGGAACGTCAATTTTCACTCCTCTTTCTTCTTCGAGTGAGTCAATGCTGTCTTGCGGGAGGATGCCGCGATCCCATTTAGATCCTTGATAAGATTGGTAGCTTCCACGCTCTCCGGCGAGTTCCGAGCTAGCGCCATAGGCGTAGTAGGCGATGGCTTCCATGAACTCGTCATTAAAGTCGACGGCAGCGTCAGAGGCGAAGTCAAGATTACGCTTAAAGAGGGCATTCTGAAGGCCCATGACGCCGAGGCCGATCGGGCGGTGGCGCGAGTTGGCATTTTTAGCGGCATCTGTGGGGTAGAAGTTGATGTCGATGACGTTATCAAGAGCACGGATGGCGACGGTGACGGTTTCACGAAGCATGTCATGGTCGAGCATGCCATCTTTCGTGATGTGGGTGTCCAGGACGACTGATCCTAGGTTGCAAACGGCGGTTTCCTCATCACTGGTATTCAGCGTAATCTCGGTGCAGAGGTTACTGGAGTGGATGACTCCGGCGTGGTCTTGAGGGCTACGGAGATTACAGGGATCTTTAAAGGTGATCCATGGGTGGCCGGTCTCGAAGATCATTTTAAGCATCTTTTTCCAGAGCTCAATGGCATCGACTTTACGGGACCAGATTTTTCCCTCCTCGGCACGTTGCTCGTATTCGAGGTAGCGTTGTTCAAAGGCTTTTCCGTAGAGGTCGTGAAGGTCTGGGCATTCGTTGGCACGGAAGAGGGTCCAGCCTTGGCGGGCTTCCATGCGCTTCATGAAGAGGTCGGGGACCCAGTTCGCGGTGTTCATGTCATGGGTGCGGCGGCGCTCGTCCCCAGTGTTTACGCGGAGTTCTAGGAAGTCCTCGATGTCGTTATGCCAAGTTTCTAGGTAGGCGCAGCCAGAGCCACGACGCTTGCCGCCTTGGTTAACGGCGATGAGTTGGTCATTATGAAGCTTTAGAAAAGGGATGACTCCTTGGGACTCACCATTCGTTCCCTGGATGTAGCCCCCTGTGCCACGGACAGCAGTCCAAGAACCACCTAGGCCACCAGCCCATTTAGAGAGGTAGGCATTTTCAGCGATGCCACGCTGCATGATGGATTCGATGGAGTCGTCTACCTTGTAGAGGTAGCAGCTAGAAAGCTGGCTGTGAAGAGTGCCAGAGTTAAAGAGAGTGGGCGTAGAGGAGCAGAAACGGCGGCCTTTATAGAGGTTATAAAGGCGGATGACCCAGTCTTCTGCTTGGTCTTTTTCTGCTTTGAAGAGTCCCATGGAGACGCGCATCCAGAAGAACTGGGGCGTTTCCATACGGCGGGGTTTTTGACCAGTTTTATCGACGTTGAGGTAGCGGTCGTAGAGGGTGGAGATGCCGAGGAAGTCGAAGTCGAGATCGGCGGAGGGATCGAGCGCATCAGCGAGGCGGTCGAGGTCATATTTATCAAGGATGTCTTGGCTGAGACGTTTGATCTTAACGCCGTGGCGGAGGTAGGATTTAAAATTTTGGCGATGGGCGTCTTTCAGCGACTCGATGCCATCAGTCTGGATGTTCCAGGGGAGGACCTCTTCGTAAATGTATGAGAGGAGGATGCGCCCGGCGAATTTTGACATGTCAGCATCTTTCTCAAGGAGGGTCTTAGAGTTAAGAATGATGGTTTTCTTGAGATTTTCGCGGGAGATTTCTGCTCCGATGGAGCGGCGCAGTTCTTTTTCGATCTCTTCTTCACTGATGGAGAGGTCAAGGCCGATGGAGGCGAATTGGATGCGCTTTTTAAGCTCTGATCCGTCCCAGAATTCTGAAGTGCCATCAGAGGTGACGGTGACGAAGGATTCTTGGGCAGGATCCTCGACTTCAACGGGATTTTCCGCACGGAGACGTGAGCGCTCATCACGGTAGCGGACGTAGTGGGCGGCAACTTTAAAGTGGCCTTGGCGCATGAGCTCGTCTTGGACGTGGTCTTGGACATCTTCAATGTGGACGAAGGCTTGATCGCCCGTGCGGACGAGCTGGGTGACGGCTTGGGCAATGGCGTGTGCGGGAGCGGGATCTTCCTTTAGGGTGAGAAAGGCACGGGAGACGGCTTGCTCGATCTTAGTCTCTGACCAGGGGACGACGTTTCCGTTACGGCGAATGAGGCGCACGGGCATTTCCTGAGGCTGCTCACTGACGGAAATTTCCCCCTTCATATCCAGCGAGCGCTGGAAGACGAGGGATTTAGCGACATCATGAGCGTCATTCTCAATGAGAGCTTTCTCGATGAGGAGATAGAGGTCATTTTGGGAAAGTTTCAGCTGACCACCACGCTGGACTTGCTGCATGAGGGAGGTGGAGACGCGCTGGGCGACGGAGGAGACGAAGGAGCGATTTTGCTCAGAGAAGATGTTATCCTCGGGCTCATTACGGGAGATGAGGAGATTAGTCAAAGAACGTCCGATGGCATCGGCGACGTCAGAGAGAGAGAAGATTTCGTCATTCCCAGCACGGGTGATGATGATTTCAGGGATGGGGCTGCGCTGTTCAGTCGCGAGGGTTTCACGCCAAGCGAAGGGATTGGCGGCTGCGGCACGATTGGCAACAGTTTCTTTAAGGGCTTGGTCTTCAGAAAGGGATAAAGAACGATACATTGAAAGGTGGAGGGGTTTTTAAATTTGTTGAGACTTTTATGCTGTGTGTCGGTGGGCAAAGGAAACCGTCAATTGGAGCTTAAGGGATGGCGCTTTATGTCCCCCACTGCTGATTTCCAATTGCTGACGGGGACTTTCCTAGAGGTCGTCATCTGAGTAGCCGCTGTCTTCCAGGGCGGAGGCTTTTTGGTACTCGGTGACTTTCCCTTCAAAGAAGTTTTGCTCTTTTTTAAGGTCGATGGCTTCGGAGAGCCAAGGGAAGGGATTTTCTACGTTACCTCCCTTGAGAGGTTCTAGGCGGCAGTTGACGAGACGACGGTCCGAGATGTAGTCGATGTATTGCTCAAACTCGGCGACGGAGAGCCCGACGGCATCTACGGGGAGGCAGTCTTTGATAAATTCTTTTTCAAGGCGGACTCCCTCGGCCATGGTCTGACGGAGGTCCTCCTTAAACTCTGGGGTCATGATGTCAGGGTTCTCGGTGGTGAGGGAGTTCAAGAGATTACGGAAGACCTCGATGTGATTTGACTCATCCCGCAGGGTGTAGCGGAACATCTGACCGATTCCTTGAAACTTATTCTGGCGGTAGAGGCTAAGAATCATGCCGAAGAGGCCGTAAAACTGGGTGCCTTCCATGACCTGACCGAAGAGGAAGATGTTTTTTGCCAGGGCCTGCTTATTTTCTAGCTGGGTGAGATCGACATCCCGACGGAGGGCGCGGGAGTTAGAGACGACGAAGTGGTTCTTCGCCTTGATGGTGGGGATGTCCTCAAACATGGCTTCACATTCGTGAGGATTAATGCCGAGGGAGGAGATCATGTAGACGAGGGAGTCTGCGTGGATGTTCTCTTCATGGGCGTGGCGGCCGAGGACGAGTTTTAACTCTGGGGCGGTGACGAGCTCGCGGACGACGTGGAGGATGTTATCCCCGACGATACCCTCAGCGGCGGAAAAGTAGCCAATGCCCATTTTAATGATCCAGCGCTCTACGTCTGAGATCTCACTCCCCTGCCACTGCTGGATGTCAGTCTGCATCTGGATGTCTTCTGGCTCCCAATGATTCCCCTTCATGGTCTTATAGAGGTCATAGGCCCACTGGTATTTTAGGGGCAGGATATTGAAGAACATGGTGTCGCGCCCGTTGATGACGGACTTGGCTGCGATGGCGGCATCCGCCTTGTCCTTATCAAGGACGAAAGTGCGGTCTCCGATGGAAATTTTAGTGGTATTAGACATTGGGTGAGAGGAGGTCTGGCGCGATTAATTAGGAGTGGTTGACTTTTCAGGAGACGTCTGAAGCGGGGAACAGACTAAGGGAAGAAGTGGATTTTTCGCAAGGTGAATTTCTCTCATGTAGTATACACAAATTATTAACAATACAAGATGTTGTGGTATTATTGCTAAGTGGATTATTTACAGTTTGAGTTCTTTTTCGGGGATTTGTTGGATTTTCGGGGAATTTCAAGCTCATCAAGACCGAAAATATGCGTGGTAAAGTCCGGCTCTTGGGCCTGAAAAAATTTTAGCTTCTGTTAGAAAAGAAGAGGGGCCTGAGGAATATTCAAAAAAGTGGAAGCGTAGCGATGGAATGGGGATTCGGGTGGGGATTTTCAAGATGGGAAAAGGGATAAAATTTTGAGTGATGAGCTTATTTGCGGCTGAGCAGGAGAGCCTGAGAGCAAGTTTTAAAGGGAGGGGTGATTTTTCTGGAATATTCTCCGATCTTAAAGGGCGAGGTGGCAGCCTTTTAGGTGGTCATTGACAAGGCCCATGGCCTGCATGAAGGCGTATGCAGTGGTGGGGCCTACGAAGGTCCACCCCCTTTTTTTAAGATCTTTAGAAAGGGCGATGGATTCTGGGGTGAAAGTGATTTCTAGAGCTTCTGCGTAGGTGAGTGGTGATTTTCTGGAGGCGGGCTGAAATTGGAGAAAATAGCTGTGGAGGTCTGGGAACTCGCTCAGGAGGTGGAGGGCGCGCTGGGCGTTATTTATGGTGGAGCGGATTTTACCACGGTGGCGGATGATGCCTGGGTCTTGAAGGAGGCGGGTGATGTCTGCCTCGGTGAAGGTGGCGACTTGATAAAAATCAAAGTGGGCGAAGGCGGCGCGGAAGTTTTCACGCTTACGGAGGATGGTGAGCCAGGAGAGGCCGGCTTGGAAACCCTCTAGGCAAATTTTCTCAAAGAGGCGGAAGTCATCGCTCACTCCCCTGCCCCATTCTTGGTCGTGGTATTTGAGGTATTGCTCGTCTTTAGTGCACCAGGCACAGCGGGTGAGGCCGTCTGGACCGGTGATGAGGCCATCTGGAGAGGGATTTTTCATGAGAAGGAGAGTTTACGATCAAGGGAACGGTACTGGATGGCTTCTAGGACGTGTTCTGGTGCGAGCTGCTCTTCGCCGGCAAGATCGGCAATGGTGCGGGCGACTTTTAGGATGCGGTCATGAGCACGGGCGGAGAAGTTGAGCTGCTCCATAGCCTGCTCTAGCAGCATGGAGCACTCGGCGGTGACACGGCAATGTTCCCGCATGATTTTAGGGCCCATATCTGAGTTGGTGCGGGTGTTGGGAAGCTGGGCGAAGCGAGATTTCTGAAGGTGGCGACAGGCCATGACCCGCTGGCGGACAGTAGCTGAGGATTCAGACGATTCATCTGAGGAGAGTTGTTTATAGTTGATGAGGGGAACCTCGACGTGGAGGTCAATGCGGTCCAGAAGGGGGCCGGAGATTTTAGCACGGTAGGATTCGACCTGGCGTGGGCTACAGCGACACTGGCGGACGGGGTCTCCATAAAAACCACAGGGGCAAGGATTTAGGGCGCAAACAAGCAGGAACTTAGAGGAGAAGTTATAGGTGCCAGCCGCGCGTGAGATCGTGACTTTACCATCCTCAAGGGGCTGGCGAAGAACCTCGAGCGTGGAGCGGCGATACTCGGGGAGTTCATCTAGAAAGAGGACGCCATTATGGGCTAGGGAGATTTCGCCAGGACCGGGGTTTGTCCCGCCACCGAGGAGTCCGACGTCTGAGATGGTGTGGTGAGGGGCGCGGAAGGGGCGTCCGTGGACTAAGCCCTCGCGTGCATCAAGCAGACCGGCGACGGAGTGGATCCGGGTGGTCTCGATCGCCTCTTCTTCAGTCATATCAGGCATGATGCTGGGCATGCGCTTGGCGAGCATGGATTTCCCAGTGCCTGGGGGGCCTACCATGAGGATGTTATGGCCACCAGCGGCGGCGATTTCTAAAGCACGTTTGACGTTCTGCTGGCCCTTAACTTCATCAAGATCAGCGGCGTGTTCGCGGTTATTAGATTGGGTGACCTGAGGGCGGTCTTCAGGAGGACGGGTGCTGTCTTGGCCGGTAATAAATTGCCAAGCTTCGTGCAGGGAGCGGAGTCCATAGACTTCAAGATCAGAGACCATGGCGGCTTCACGGGCATTCTCGGCGGGAAGAAGGAGGCGTTTACGGCCAGCGGCCTTCGCACCGAGGGCGATGGAGAGAGCACCTTTAACCGGGCGGAGGGTGCCATCCAGAGCAAGCTCACCAACGATCATGAGGTCATGAGCCTGAGGAAGTTCTTCTTGCTGCTCGCAGGCGATCATGGCTAGGGCGATGGGAAGATCAAAGGAGGGCCCCTCTTTCCGAAGATCCGCAGGGGCGAGATTCACGGTGTGGACGCCGTAAACGAAGTTCATGGCGGAGGCGAGGATGGCGGTGGTGACGCGGTCACCGGATTCACGAACGGCAGCGTCAGGAAGGCCGACAATGTTGATGCGGCCAGCATTAGCTCCGTCAGCCTCACGGGCAGCAACTTCTACTTCTACCTCGATGGCTTCGACCCCGCGTAAGGCGGCACTGTAGATTTTAGAAATCACGGGTTAAATATACTGTTCATTGGATCAGTCGTCACGCTTTTGTTTTGCGAGCTTTGATTATCGGGTGATTTCCCGCTAGGGTGGCGAGGTGTTACAAATTGTCTTTAATGAAATCAGTGCGGCTGAGATTTCTCAACTAGACACGCTAGAACAGTTAGAGCTGCTCGATGAATTCAAGGTGACTGAGAAGGATCTAGAAAATCTGGATGATGAACGCTTTGGAAAAATAGAACGAAATGGGAAGGTGCTTTACCGCTTCCGGACAGCGGAATGGCGCTTTTACTTCGAAGTTGTAGCGGAGCAGGTGGTGGTGCACCGAGTGCTGCATCGGGGAACTTTCTCAGATTTCTTATTCCGCTCAAAGTTGCCTTTAGGAGAAGATGAGGCGCTGGCAGAGTCAAAGCACTTTTGGCAGCTCATCGATGAGGGGCGGCAAGCTCAGAGGAATTAATGGCTGCACCAGATTACCAAAACGAGGGTTCTGGGTGGATCGTGCGGGGCGTATCTTTAGCCATCGCCGGTGCTTTTATTTGCACACTCTGGCTCAATGGAAATCCTAGGGCGATCCGGCTCTTTCACCTCCCCTTCCTACCACTTGCGGTGATTTGGTATCCAGAAATGGCTGCCTCTCTGTGTAGAGCGAAAATTTCGACCAAGACAGCAATGCGCTTAGGCTGGGCGGGATTGGCTGGCCTGACCATTCCCACCTTTTACTTTTGCTCTCTCCCCTAAGGATCAGTTTTTCATTAAGATATGGAGGCGGGCCTAAAGATTTCAAAAAATTTAGGCATTACTACAGTATCGAACACTGACCGAGGCCGTTTTTCGGCTCGAAGACTGTTTCTCTGGTTCTTTGAACCAAGGGTGCGCATTCAGCACCTACATCGACAAGAAAGACGGTGAATACTAGCCATAGCAATAAAAAAGCCCGGTGCCTCTCGGCACCGGGGACTACGGGATAGACCCGCAGCGGATTGAGTGCAACTTAAAGTGAATGTTTAAAAAATTAAGCCACTTTCTAAACCGTGTTTGAAGCTCCATGCACCTCCTTAAACGAAAAAAGAAACATGACATTCACCATCTTCAAAAACGCGAAGACTGCCAACATGCTGGAGGGGAGCGGATTGCGAAGTGGTACAGGATGACGGACTCGAACCGCCGACATACTCGGTGTAAACGAGTCGCTCTACCAACTGAGCTAATCCTGCGTTCACCACTTGCGTGCGGCGGCAAGATATGCGCAAAACAGGAATGATGGCAAGCGATTTACGAGCTTAGCCGAACTTCTCTTCAAAACCCACATTTAAGTGGGCTGTTTTCTTTTTCTACCTCACGGACAAGAGCGATGCCATGGGCTTAGCAAGAGGACTGGCAGATGGCCAAAAGATCATGCCGATTCTCTTTTATGGATTGATCGGAAGGGGGATGCCTAGGAGGCTGCGAGCATGATTTCACGGCGTAAGATTTTTTATCCTATCTCAGATTCTTTACTCAACTATCTGGCGCACTATGGGAGGCTCTCTGAGGTCCCTCTCGTTTACGACGAGTTGCTCAGATTTACGGGGTCGATCCCTTACGAGAATCCAGCAGGTGAGGAGACACTCTGGTTGGAGGTGATGTATCCTCCAGAGGTGATGGCTGAGTTACGGCCTAAGTTGACTAAGATTTATGCGCTCTTAAAAATCGGCGGGGATCTCAGTTTAGCGGAACACCTGACAGTGGAGAGGATCGACTTTGGGGAATTTGGAAATTCTCGCCCTTTCCGGATTAGAATCACCAATCTTTTCAACGGGAATTCTGATTACTATTATGTCAAAAATGCAGATGCTTCGCGCCTCTTCGGTCTGGAGTTAGAGCATATTCTTTCGCCAAATAGGATCAATTATCTGGTCAATGGCAACACGCTTATCGAGGAACACATCGCAGGGGTTCCAGGTGATGTGTTCATCAGAGATCACTTGGAAAATGAGGAGCTAAACCACGTGCGCGTGGCTAAGGAGTTTGTGAAATTCGGCGAGCGTTGCTTTGTAAAACTTCTAGGGGATATGCGGACGGTGAACTACGTGGTGGACATCACTCCGGACTTCGAGGAGGTGCAATACCGAGTCAGACCGATCGACTTCGACCAGCAATCTTATGAGGGGCAGATGTCGGTCTACCGCGCCCATCTTTTTCCTGATAATAAGCCGGTCGAGGAATTAGTACGAGCGCACTTAAATAACCAAACGATTCTTCAGTACCGTGCCGAGGAACACCTCCAAATGTCTCGCCGAGCCAAGGTGGAACGTAACCGCCTCAAGGCGGTGCTTACGGTGATGAACCGCAGCACGATCGCGCCTTATGAGCACGTGGTTTCCTTGCGGGATTCATTGGTAGAGAGGTATGGCTCACACTCGTTTGAAGCTTGCGAGTCGATGGGAGCGCTGACGGCGATCCACCTACAAAAGGTGCTTAACCTCACTCCACCCCGAAGCTGATAAAGGTGTCTTTTTGACCAATTTTATCAGCCTCGGCGATCCAAAGGCATTTAAAATTGCCATAGAGAGGCCCCTTAGAAATAAGATCAATACGACCGGCCTCGGTAGAAGCACATTTGATACTCAGGGTCCGCCCACCTAGGGCCTGTGACTTAATTTCCAGAGCACTCGCTCCCTCTTTAAAAAACTCCTCAGTCATGAAGTCTTTTTCTAGGGCAGAAAATTTACTGCGCACTTCTTTTCCGTCACTCAGGCGCACACCTGTCAGATAATCTCGACCGACCATCTTTTTTAGCTCCCGCTCGGAGGAATGTCCATCAGAGCGGTAGAAGTATGAGAGCCAGAATTCGATACCGATTCTGACTTTATTCTTCGTCGTTTTTTCTAAAATTTCTGGAGCCACTGTAAACGCCTTCCGCTCTGCATGATGAGTCCACTGGACCTTGGTCCCACCTGTCACGGTCATGCTGAACACGATAGGGTCTTTAGGATTGAGACCTTTCGGATTTTCACTACTTAGCCCGCTCTCTTTTATGATTCTCCGCCGTACCCACTTCCCTTTGATCTCCTCCTCTATGACATAGTCGACATAGATTTCTTTCGCATTATCAGTCCTCCTTCGTGCCTTAGGTCTGATAAGCGAACGCCCATCAGCCTGAATCCCGAAGTCGAAAGTCGTGCCCTCCCAGCCTACAAAGTAGCCCCGCCAATCTTCCTCATCAGACATTTGAGGAAGGCCAGCGAATAGAGGTGTCCAGCAGGTCGCTAGCAAGAACAAGAATATCTTCATGTCCCGACTAAACACAGCCACCAGAATCCGTAAAGAATCTTGCTGGGAATACCGCGTGTCCTCGCTACTCTTATGGACGTGAAAGTAGTTCTCTTATTTTGTCTCCTCCTTACAAGTTGCCAAGCGCAGCCTCGAAAGACCCCTGAATTAGGCACGGTGAGCTGGTCCCGTGACCTCCCTGCCTCGATCGCTGCCGCTGAGAAATCAGGGAAGCCGATCTTTCTACTTTTTCAAGAAGTGCCCGGATGAGCAGGCTGCCGTATCTTTGGGTCCAAAGTTTTGTCACATCCTCCTCTTGTAAAGCTCATCGAATCAGAGTTCGAGCCCGTCGCCATTTATAATAATGCACGAGGCAACGACGCTAAGATTCTCAAAGAATTCAAGGAACCATCGTGGAATTACCAAGTCGTCCGCTTTATCAAACCGGATAAAAGCGATATCATCCCTCGCCGAGATGGTATTAACACCATCTCAGGAATCGCCCGCCGAATGGTGCTGGCTTTGGAAACAGAAAAACGCGAAGTCCCTGAGGAACTCCGCGCTTTAGCTGGAAAATAAAACTTAGATTTCCTACTTCGCTTCAGCGAAATTCGCAGCAACGACATCCCAGTTTACGACATTCCAAAACGCGCTGATATAATCAGGGCGGCGGTTTTGGTAGTTAAGGTAATAAGCATGCTCCCAAACGTCTAAACCGAGAATGGGAATGCAGCCGCAAGTTCCCGCTGCCTCTCCCATGAGAGGGTTGTCTTGGTTAGGCGTAGAGCAGACACCCAGTGTGCCATCGCTCTTTAGACCTAGCCAGGCCCAGCCAGAACCGAAGCGAGTCGCCCCTGCCTTAGCAAACTCCTCCTTGAAGGCTTCAAAAGAACCGAACGCGGAATCAATCGCCGCTGCAAGATCACCACTAGGAGCAGAAGCCCCTCCTGGGGTGATCACTTTCCAGAAAAGACTGTGGTTATAGTGACCACCGCCATTATTGCGGAGGGCAGGAATATCAGCAATCTTAGCTTGGAGCTCCACGAGGCAGAGACCGGCAAGCTCAGGGTGCCCCTCAAGAGCCGCATTAAGATTCGTCACGTAAGCATTATGGTGCTTGCCATGGTGGATTTCCATCGTCGCCTTATCGATAGAAGGCTCTAGGGCATCGTGGGAGTATCCGAGTTCAGGAAGTGTGTGGGCCATGATTTTTATTGGGTTTGATTTTAGTGATTTGCACTTACACATTCGGGCAGTGCTTGCTCAAGGGGAGAATTACACCTTCTCGATGAACCGCAAGAGACAATCCCCTACCCTATGTCTGAATTTTTATCACACCCAGCCTTCCTACCAGCGCTTATTGGCTTTTTAGCAGGGATTTTTCTCACTTTCTTCTTTCTCTCCTCACGCCTCTCAGCCCTGCGAGCAGCCGCACTCAAGCAGGAAAAAAAGGCAGCCCAGACAATCGCTCATCTTAAGATTGAAGAATCTACCCTGCAGACCGAGATCGCCAACTTACGCACATCAGAGTCTCTCCTCATCAAACAACAAGAGGAACTGGAGGGTCTTCATAGGAGCGAGCAAGAAAAGAAACAGGTGATGTCAGAGCATCTCTCGCAGGCTGAGGCCATCCTCCGAGATGGGATGATTAAATTAGAAAGCACCGTGCTAAATGCGATCCGTAAGTCACGTAGTAGAGAGGATCTAAATGATTTCGTTCCTCACATTACGAGCGCAAAGGAAACTCCCCGAGAAGAGCAATTTGAAGGTTTCACGATGGAGCAATCCCACACTAAAGCAGAATCTGCGGCGAATGTCTTACGAGCTGCCTTAGACTCTTCCAAACTGTAAAATCAGAAGTCTGTGAAAACTGCCCTCATCACTGGCGCCTCATCTGGAATCGGTAAAGCCATCGCCGCGGCACTGCTGAAGGAAGGAATGGCAGTCACCGGTCTCTGCCGATCTGTCGGGAATCTTCCACCCGGAGTTTCCCCCCTTCCCTGTGACCTCCGTGATTCTAACGAAGTCGAAAATGCTTTTAAAAAAGTCCCACAGCTCGATGTTCTCGTAAATGCTGCGGGACTCGCCTACCTCTCTCGGCTCTCAGATGGAGACCCACGGCACTGGGAAGAGATGTGGCAGGTCAATGTGCACGCCCTGAGCCTTTGCAGTCATTTTGCACTCGCTCGTTTCCCTAAAACAGGAGGGCATATCCTGAACCTCGGCTCAATGTCCGGTCACCGAGTCCCCCCAAGCGGTGGTTTCTACGCCAGTACGAAATTCGCGGTCAGGGCCATTTCTGAAGCTCTCCGCTCGGAGCTTAAGGAAAGCGGGAATAGGACTCGAGTTTCCTCTCTCTCCCCCGGCTTCGTAGACACTCCGTTACTAGATCGCTACTTCGCTGGCCGCCCTGCGGAACTACAGGCCACGCGTGAGTCGATTGATATGCTCACGCCAGAAGCCATCGCCAAGACTGCGCTACATATCCTCACCTCCCCCCCGGAGGTGGAAATCAATGATGTCCTCATACGGAGTTCTACCCAATCTGTCTAGGGGGCCAGAGGAGTCTCGCCAGACCCAGTGACAGGTTTCTCCTGCTCATCCCCTCGCTCAGGTGGAGGACTCTGACTCTCGCCTTTTCCCGCTTCAGGATGGGCGCTAGGATCACTTGGCTTCGGGCTTGGCCCATTCTTCTCAACCTTCTTTGGTGCGGAGGCAGGTCCGTTACTTTTAGCTAAGTGCACTGAGGTATCAGAAAGTAAAATAAGGTGTCCTTGGCCGAGAAGCCACTGAAAATCTTGAAGCCAATCGTGCCTTTGCTCATCGGTAACATTAGCTGGCATGACTTTTTCCCAAAATTCCTTTAGCGTGATTCCCGAGGTCTTCGTCAATTCATCCATCATCACCTGCGGACGCTCTGCGAGCTGAGTGTCTGCAGGCACTGCATGAGGGCGAGAGGGCCCTACCTTGAGTTTTTTATTCCACTTAAAAACTGCGACGTGGCGGCCTGAAAGCTGTCGGCAAACCAGCGGCATTAGATTAGATGGGTAGCGCTTTTCTTCTGCCACGCCATTTTTAAGCAGCGTCAGTAGGCCAGGAGAAAGAAGATTCCCACGGATATCTCCCATCACCCAAGCACGTTTAGTGACCTCGAACGCGCGCTCGAAGTAATGCTCTGCAAAGTGGCGCTCCACTGCACGAGCATCATCAAAAAGCTCTCCTTCAACAGCCGTATCTTGTCCTTCTGCCGCCACTTCTTCTGAAGGCTTCTCATCATCGGAGCCTGACTGCTCATTTGACTGAACTGAGGAAGCAGGCTCACCTTCAGCTTCGCTCACCGACTCCCCACCATCTGGCCCTGTAAGCTCGTCATCCGTAGCTAGGCAAGCTTCCGCCGGCTGCTCAGACTGCTCAGAAATCGCAGCCTCAGCACCCTCTTCTGAAGTGCCCTCAGCAATGACCTCTTTTTTCAGCTCTTTTTCAGTTAATTCCTCACTTGGAGGCTCAGATAGCTTCCACTTAGAAACCGTCTTCATGCTCTCCAGCCAGGCTTCCACCACTTCCTCACCGTGCTCCGTGCGGACCTTAGCCTTATAGGCATCTAGTGACATATTCGAGAAACGTTCACGGTGCAGGGCGTTCAATTTCTCCTGATAGCCATGATAATTCGGCGGCCCTAGAAGTTCATTACTAATTCCACAGCGGGCGACTGCGGAGAAATTCCCCTTAGGGGCCTCCCCTTCTACCTTCACTTCCTCATAGTACTTCCCCAGCCAGTCTGCTCTCCAAATATGTCGCAGCGCCTCATCTCGAGTCACCCACACGGACTGATCTTCACGACAACGATAAAACTCTTTCTCAGATGAGTCAAAGGTCACTCGGAAACGGTCGCGGCTTTGTAAAAGAACCTTCGCTAGGTCAAAAACTGAAAATGTCTGCCCTGAGTCGACTACTCGCTTCGCCAAAAGATCGAGACTTTCCTCCGCAGGCATGATCCGCATGTTTACCCCTGCTGGAGGTGGAGTCTCTTGGCGCTGAGGGCGGCGTTGCTGATCATCACGGCGCCCACCGCCCCGACCTCCTCGGCCTCCACCACTACCTCGGCCGCCGCCACCACGTGCTTGGTCATGGCGACCACCACGGCGAGATTCCCCACGCCCTCCGCCACCGTGCTGATCACCGCGACTTCCACGATCTTTAAATTTTTTAAGGCTTTTAGACTCCGAAGGATCACGAGCCCAGGCAGGGCCGAAATTCAAACCGGACAAATCAAGAGCTCCGTTTTCATCGGGAGTTTGTGAAGTATCTTCGCTCATAAGCTTAGGGAGAAATTCAAGCATAAGCACCGCAGCTTAGGAAGCATGCATCGTTGCTTTTTAATAAAAAGTCGTAAACTTTTTAGCGTGCGCTCAGTCATCCAGCTTCGTGGCCTCTTGGTCCAACACCACCTCATTATTGATGGCGATGAACTTCACCTTATCGACGGGGGTTTCATTGGAGGAATCTCCCGTATCGAAAAAACCCTCACGAAACTCGGGAAAAAATTCACAGACCTTAACAGCATCATCCTTACTCACGGACATCTCGATCATAGTCTAAACGTAGGCCGCCTGCAGAAACTCAGTGCCTGCCCAGTCTATGCACCACAGCTGGATCAAGCACACCTACAAGGCCGACACCTCTACCGTGGCCTCTCTCGCCTCTGCGGCGGACTCGAAAAAATAGGCCAGCTTTTACTCCGATATAAAGCTCCTAAGGTAGACCACTGGTTCAAGGCTGGTGATGAAATAATGGGGCTTAAAATCATCGCCCTCCCTGGCCACACCATTGGCCATTCAGGAATTTTCCTCGCTGAAGAAAAACTCCTCATTGCCGGAGACCTCTTTACCAACCACTTCGGCAAGATGAGCCCGCCACCTCGCGCCTTTAATGATGACCACCGCGAGGCTCAGAAAAGTATCCGTAAAGCCGCCTCGATGGACCTCGATGGTCTCTACTTAAATCATGCTCGGAAATTAACCCCAGCCCAAGCCCTACGTGCCTTGGTCCACCTCACGGATCACCTTTAAAAATGGCTCCAAGTACTTCTCCGCTCTCGCCTCTCCGATTCCCTTCACCAAAAGCCCTGCATCCATCGTCTTAGGCCTCAAGCGTGCTAAATTTTCTATAATCTCATTAGAAAATACGACATAAGCAGGCACCTGTCTCGCCTTAGCGAGGCGCGTCCGCACATCCTTCAAACGGTCATAGAGACGACCATCAAAACCCATCTCCTTTAAGGCCACCCCCTCTTCTGAGGCCTTAGATGCACCCTCACTACCGGGCCACTCTAAGGCATAACTCGTCTTGCCCCTCATCACTTGCTCACCACGTGCCGTCAGCGTCACCAGCGGATACTCACCCATCTGCGTTACGATCAGTCCACCCTCATTCAAGCTGCGGGCCAGAGCATTCAAATACGCCGTCCCACGGGCTTTAAGAAGGCCATAAGTCTTTAGCTCATGCAGCCGCGTTCGCAAGACATCCTGAGACTTACTCCCTACTAACATCTGGATAATACGCCCCCTTCCAAAAATCCCCTCCCAGCCTGTGGCAGTCCGGCGTGACATTCGCGCCACCCCGCTCAGGAATTTTCTCACCACTAAGTCCTCCTCATCAGTTGGCGCACGTCGCTCACTATTTTCCTCCCCACGGCACACGTCACAACTCCCACAAATCGGGGCATCCTCCTCGCCGAAGTACTCTAAAATCCACTGCTGGCGGCAAGTGTTCGCATAACATAGCTGCACCATCTTCTCTAACTTCTCTCGGTCACGCCTCTCTTTCTCTTCTAAAGATGCCTCATCCAGACGGAGGTCTCTTGTCAAAACCTCAGGCTTTAGGAGTCGCGTCCCCTTCACCCGCGAGCCCGCCACATCAAAACGTTCCACCCAACGTCCCCTCATGAGAACTCCCAGAGCTGCTCCGATCGCCATCCCATTCTTCGCCCCGATCCCCTCTTTAATTTCATCTAAAGTACGATGAATTTCATAGTTATTATCTGCCTCATTTAAAAAATACTGATACACGTCACGGATCATCCCTGCACCGGGATTCACCCCATCAATAAAAAACTCCTGCGTCCGCGTATCCGCGTAATTAAAAAACAACTCACAAAACGAGGCCTCACCGTCGCGCCCCGCCCGCCCTGCTTCCTGATAGTATGCCTCTACACTACCTGGGATTTCAAAGTGCACCACAAAGCGGACATCGGAGCGGTCAATTCCCATCCCGAAGGCATTCGTGGCCACCGCAATATCAGCCTCACGTGAGATAAAGCAATTTTGCGTCCGCTCTCGCTCCTGATCACTCATTCCTCCGTGATAAGCCACGCACTTTAGCCCCCATGAATGAATCGTCTCCGCCACTTCCTCCACCTTCTTACGGGTCGCACAGTAGACGATTCCCGTCTTATACTCCTTTAAGGTCTTCTTAAGGCGAGCATACTTCTGAGCTACCT
>CALFVL010000106.1 GCA_937928425.1 uncultured Verrucomicrobiales bacterium | reverse complement strand
CAGAATGAAGGTGCGGCAATGGCCTCTTTACGCCAGAGTATTCAGCGGATGGGATTCGGAGATCAAGCTAGCCTAGCTCTCACTACGAGTGGGGGCTTCGTGGACTTTATCGAAGAGGAGGGGACGACTCTAGCAGTTCTCCATGAGGGTGTTTATGCTGCTGGGGTGAGAGAGACTTTAATCATCGTGGCACGTGAGTTTTCTAGTCTCGGTTAAGGCTTAACCAAGGCATATGCTTGTAGATTCCAAGAGGCACGAAATCGACACTAAGTTCGTGTTATTTGGTCTTCCTAGTTCTGGGAAGGGTCAAATTTTAGAGAGTTGGTCATCACAGCAAGGTGATGGCCAAGTCCTCTCTTCTCGTGTGGGGGACTCGCTAATTTCACGATCTTCCTTTATATGGAACCATCTGCCTCAAGAGGAATGGACGCTTAAAATGACAGCCTACGCCACCGAAGGACTCGTTTCTCACTCGGCGGTGAATGAGATGCTTTTAGACGGTGCTGACGGTGTGGTATTTGTGGCCCCTGTCGATGGTGACCGGGCTGAACAAATTAAAAGGAGTATTACTGATTTAGGAGAGATTTTACAAAGAAATGGGCGCCACTTGAGTGAATTTCCTCTCGTTTCACACTATCATCAGGCTGAAAGAATCCCGGGCTTCCAGCCCGAGTTATTAAGTGATTATCTCGGTATTCCTCGCAATACGGTGCCTCATGTGATGACACGGTCGGATGATGGTTCGCCCTTAACAGGTTCTCTGGCTCTCCTGCTTGAGAGAATTATGAAACTCTTGGAGGTTAATTTTCCTCAAGGACCTGATCTTTCAGCCGGTTAATCCTTTAGACGATCGCTGCGATGTCGGAATTGCATGGATGTCGGGGGGAAGCTTTACTACGGAATAGGGGATCAGTCCAAAGAGCATTTACCAAGTGTGGTAAGGTCCTATTCTCGGGTAAGTCTCGTCCCGCTGTGCAGGAGATGGAAGGTTTACAGGTCTCTCTTGAATAACCTTAGTCCTGATGGAGGTCTTTGACTTGCTGGAGCTAGTTTAGCTAGGTCACGACTTTGCTAAAATTACGAGGGTCTAAGTGGAAGAGGGTGAATCGGTAAGAATTGAGGTAGCGGAGGGTTGTGCGTGGTTGCATGAAGGGAGGAGCGAGCTATAATGCCCCCATGAGCGATAAACCTCAAATTACGACTTACTTAAAAACTTTTTGTGGCTGGAGCGAAGGCGTACGCGCAATCATGCGGAAGTATGACCTCGAGTTCGAGGAGAAAGATATTATCAAAAATCCTGCCTTTCGTTGGGAAATGGAGCAAAAAACAGGGCAACCCCTTAGCCCCTGCGTGGAGGTGAATGGTGAGATGCTCCCTGATGTGTCAGGCGAAGAGGTCGAGACCTATTTACTAGAGAAGGGACTAGTGGAAGCGAATGAAGCTGAGCCTGATGCTCCGATTGATTCTTCTTGCTCACCTGAGCAGCATGAAAAGCAGGCGCTCGCCGAGGCTGCAGAGATGGGTGAACCCGGGAAAATTGTTTTCTTAGACTAGTCGCATCAATTAAGAGCGTTTCTCTTTAAGCAAGTCCTCGGGAATCAGTTCTCGAGGACTTATTTTTTGCCTCAATGAGGAATCACGCTTGCTTTCAGTCTGTGAATTCCCTTGATTCGTCTATGGCGGAACCATCTTTGGCCCTTTCTTTTGACGATGTTCTTTTGACTCCCGGTTTGAGCGAGTTACTCCCCTCGGAATCAGATGTGGGGACGGAGCTCTGCGCGGGAATCCCACTTAGTATCCCAGTGGTCTCAGCGGCGATGGATACGGTTTCAGAAACCGAGCTGGCGATCGCTTTAGCCCGCGAAGGAGGAATCGCAGTGATTCACCGTGCCTGCCCGATCGACGAGCAGGCCTCGATGGTGGCGAAGGTGAAGCGCTCGGAGAATGCAGTGATCCAAGAGCCTCTCACTGTTTGCCGAAAATTCACGGTGGCACGAGTGCGGGAGATTATGGCACGAGAGGGTTTTTCGGGCTTTCCCGTGGTAGATGAGAGTGGGCGCCTTGAAGGGATGGTGACGGGGCGAGATCTTCGGCATATCCCAAGTGAAGATGCCTTGGTGGAAGATGTGATGACTCCGATCGAGCGGCTCCACACTGCACCTGCAGATATGGACCAGCGAACAGCACGAGAGATTCTTTACAAGAACCGGATTGAGAAATTACCTCTGGTGGATGATGGGGGGAAATTAGCCGGACTGATTACCGGGGCTGATATCGAAAAAAGAATCACTTTTACGAGTGCCGCTAAGGATCCGAATGGCCAGCTCCGCTGTGGGGCTGCTGTGGGGCCTGGGCCCGAGTTTCTTGAGCGGGCGAAAGCTCTGCTCGCAGCGGGGGCGGATGCGCTCTTTATCGATGCGGCTACGGGACACACCTCTCGTGTGATGGAGGTGATTGAGACTCTGCGTGGGCTTGGCGATGTTCCAGTTGTCGCGGGAAATGTGGTGACGGCACAGGGTGCACGAGATTTGATTAATGCGGGGGCGAGTTGCCTCAAGGTCGGAGTGGGGCCGGGGTCCATCTGTACCACCCGGGTGATTTCAGGGGTCGGAATGCCGCAATTTACGGCTGTGCAGAATGTCTCTGAGGCGGCTCATGAACTAGGGGTCAAGGTTATTGCGGACGGGGGCATACGCTACTCGGGAGATATTACGAAGGCGCTGGCTGCGGGTGCTGACCTTGTCATGCTGGGCTCACTTCTTGCGGGCACGCGAGAGAGTCCCGGCCAGACTGTTCATTCTCAAGGGAGACGCTTTAAGACTTACCGGGGGATGGGGTCGATCGGGGCCATGCGTAAAGGAGCAGGTGACCGCTATGGTCAGAACTCCAGCGGTAAACTTGTGGCAGAGGGGGTGGAAGGCCGAGTTCCTTATAAGGGCCCCTTGGCTGATGTGGTCTTCCAGCTAATCGGAGGACTCAAGTCAGGGATGGGCTATGTGGGTGCACGTAATTTGACTGAGTTGCGTGAGAAGGCGGAGTTCGTCCGGATTACCCCAGGGGGACTACGTGAGAGCCACGCTCATGATGTCACGATTACTGAAGAGCCTACGAATTACCAACCAGCTTCCTAGAACATGCAAGAGATTCACCATGTCGCCGTTCTTGACTTCGGCTCGCAGTATACCCAACTCATCGTCAGGCGTGTTCGTGAGCTTGGTTTTTTCGCCAAGCTTTACTCGCCGGATGATCTTTCAGAAATTGGGCAGCCTGGAGCGATTATTTTATCGGGAGGTCCGAAGAGCACGGGTGACCCTGATGCTCCAGATCTGGACTTTGAGAAACTGCGTTCCTTCAAGGTGCCTGTTTTAGGAGTGTGTTATGGAATGCAACTCCTGAACATCAAGTTCGGCGGGTCTGTAAAAGCTAGTAATAAACGTGAGTATGGTCCTGCCGCGCTAAAGCCGACCTGTCATGAGAGTCTTTATCAGGGAGTCTCAGCTGAGTCCCAAGTCTGGATGAGCCATTCAGATACTGTGCAGGATATCCATACTGAGGCTAAGGTGATCGCTACGAACCAGCATGGAACTCCGGTGAGTCTTAGCTGGCCGGATGATTTTTATGGAATTCAATTCCACCCAGAAGTCACCCACTCTCATGAGGGGTTAAGCATTCTTAAGAATTTCCTCCTTTTAGCAGAAGATCTTCAGACTTTCATGATCGAGGACTTCAAGCGCGAGATGATCGAGGGAATCCGAGAGCGTGTGGGTGAGAAGCAAGTGGTCTGTGGAGTGAGTGGAGG
The DNA here is from genome assembly GCA_937928425.1 of uncultured Verrucomicrobiales bacterium. Classification (GTDB taxonomy): domain Bacteria; phylum Verrucomicrobiota; class Verrucomicrobiia; order Verrucomicrobiales; family Akkermansiaceae; genus SW10. Next base: position 24,936 of record CALFVL010000106.1, on the reverse strand, counting down.
GGTCGACAGTACGGTCTTAGCCGTACTCCTCCAAGAAGCGGGGGTGAATGTCCGTGCGATTTTCGTAGATAATGGTCTTTTACGGAAAGAGGAGTCCGCGCTGGTGCAGGCGAATTTTAAGCGGATGGGCGTGGAGATCGAGACGATTGATGCCGCAGCGGAGTTTCTTGATGCCCTCGCTGGTAAGGAAGATCCAGAGGAGAAGCGGAAGATCATTGGGAATCTCTTTATTAAGGTGTTCTGGGATACGGTGGGGGATGCAGAGATGCTGGCACAGGGGACACTTTACCCAGATGTCATCGAAAGTGCCTCAAATGAGAAATCAAAGGCCTCGGTCATTAAGACTCACCATAACCGAGTTCCTAAAATTTTAGAACTGCAAGCAGAGGGAAAGGTCTTGGAGCCTCTTGCTGAACTTTTTAAAGATGAGGTCCGCGAGCTAGGCGTGGCCTTAGGCATCGAGCCTGATATTCTAGGCCGCCACCCCTTCCCAGGACCTGGCCTTGCCGTGCGCTGTCCCGGAGCAGTCGATCGTGAGCGGCTGGAAATCATCCGTGAGTGTGATGCGATTTTTATCGGGAAGCTGAAAGAATACGGGTGGTATGATAAAGTTTGGCAGGCTTATGCAGGCTTGATTCCTGTGAAGACGGTGGGAGTGAAGGGAGATGAAAGAAGTTATGAATGGGCCACTAATCTCCGTGCGGTCATTTCAGAAGATGCCATGACTGCAGAATGGGTGGACTTGCCTGCGCAGCTCCTGCGGGAGACTAGTCAAGATATTCTGAACGAGGTAAGCGGTATCAACCGCGTCCTCTACGATATCTCTACGAAACCTCCTGCGAGTATTGAGTGGGAGTAGTTCAACGGGGTGAACTTTGGAAAAAAAAATTCACCATGGGTGAGTTCTAGATTCGTTGGTGAGGGGAGAGATGTCTTGATGCTTCGGGAAAGTTAAATAGTCTTTGGGCATGGCCGCTGCCCCAAGCTACACTGAAGATGATATTAAGAGTCTCGACTGGAGAGAGCACATTCGTCTGCGCCCTGGAATGTATATTGGAAAATTGGGTGATGGATCTTCGGCAGATGACGGAATTTATATCTTGTTAAAAGAGGCCTTAGATAACTCGGTGGATGAATTCGTGATGGGCCACGGGAAAGAGATCACGATCGATATTGAGGAGGATGGGCATGTCGAGGTGAGGGATTACGGACGGGGTATTCCTCTGGGTAAACTGATGGACTGTGCTGCGAAGATCAATACGGGCGCGAAGTATGATAGCGAGGCTTTTAAGAAGTCAGTGGGGCTGAATGGAGTCGGCATTAAGGCGGTGAATGCACTGAGTGATTTTTTTGAAATCCAAGCATGGCGCGAGGGGAAGACCAAGGCGATCGAGTTCTCTAAAGGGGAAGTGGTGGAAGAGATGAAAAGGCCACGAGCTGATAAGGCGAAGGGCGGGACGAGGCTAGCCTTTGATGTGGACCGCTCGGTGTTCCCGAAAAAGACGCAGTTCCGCGCGCCCTTTGTGGAGAAGATGTGCCGTTACTATTCTTATCTAAATCCCGGATTATCCTTAGTTTTTAATGGGACAAAGTTTAAATCGAAAAATGGTCTCTTAGATCTCCTGACTGAAGAGATGGATGAGGCTCCTCTCTATGAGCCGATCCATTTGACAGGGAAGGATATTGATGTGGTCTTCACTCATGGTCCGGGGAGTGGTGAGGATTACTATTCTTTTGTTAATGGGCAAAATACGACACAGGGAGGAACCCATCTGGCCGCGTTTCGGGAAGCCCTCGTGAAGGTGCTCCGCGAATTTTATAAGAAGAATTATGACCCCTCTGATATCCGTGCAGGGATTACGGGCGCGATTTCAGTGAGGATCGAGGAACCTGTTTTTGAGAGCCAGACGAAGACGAAATTGGGATCTACCACGGTGGCTCCAGAGGGCGAAACAGTGCGGACTTTTATTGGGAATTTCCTGAAAGAAGAACTGGATAATTACCTCCATAAGCACCCGCCTGTCGCGGAGGCGATGTTGAAGAGAATTTTAGCAGCGGAGAAAGAGCGTAAGGAGCTGAGCGGGGTGAAGAAAATGGCCCGGGACCGTGCGCGCCAGACAAAGGTGCATAATAAGAAACTGCGAGATTGCCGCGCTCATCTTAATTCTAAGCATAAGCGGCGTGAGGATACGACCGTATTTCTGACCGAGGGAGATTCTGCGAGTGGATCGATCACGAAGTGCCGTGATGTGGAGACGCAGGCGGTCTTTTCGCTGCGAGGGAAGCCTCTGAATACCTTCTCCCTGACTAAAAAAGTGGTTTATGAGAATGAGGAATTTGCTCTCTTGCAGGCTGCCTTAGGGATTGAGGATGACATTGAGTCTCTTCGGTTTAATCGAGTGGTGATTGCTACGGATGCGGATGTCGATGGCATGCACATTCGGCTTTTGTTACTGACTTTTTTCCTCCAGTTCTTTCCCGAGCTGATCCGAGAGGGCCATCTCTACATCTTACAAACGCCCCTCTTCCGCGTGCGGAATAAAAAGAAGACGATTTATTGTTACGATGATGAGGAACGTGAGGCTGCTATGGCTGAGTTAGGCCGTAATCCTGAGATTACCCGCTTTAAGGGACTCGGGGAGATCTCTCCCGATGAGTTCCAATTTATGATCGGTGAGGAAATGAGACTTGATCCCGTCTTGATGGAGGAAGGGAAGGGGCTTAAAGAAATGCTCACTTTCTATATGGGGAAAAATACGCCTGATCGGCAGGGATTTATTATCGAGAATCTTCGCGATGATGTGGACTCTGCGGAGGTTTAGGCGGAGGAGAGAGGTGAGGCGATCCAGTTCAGATCCTTTCTAGCTGAGTGCTCTTTTCTTCGGGACCTGTTGTCGTGAGAATCGGTCGAGATTTCGGGTCTTTTTTTATTGGGTTGATGCTTTCTGATCGTTAGGATTCCTTAACAAACGTATGGAAGAGAGTGAAGACGTGGAAGAAAACATCAAGGATTTGCATGTTTCAGAAGATCTGTCGCTCAGGGGGATGTATGAGGACTATTTTTTAGATTACGCGAGTTACGTCATCATGGAGCGTGCGGTGCCCCACTTAGGTGATGGATTAAAGCCAGTGCAGCGGCGGATTCTTCACTCGATGAAAGAGCTGGAGGATGGCCGTTATAATAAGGTGGCGAATGTGGTGGGTAATACCATGAAGTATCATCCACACGGGGATGCCTCAATCGGAGATGCGATGGTGCAGTTAGGACAGAAGGACCTGCTGATCGATACTCAGGGAAACTGGGGCAATGTTTTAACAGGGGACCGCGCGGCTGCTCCTCGCTACATCGAGGCGCGTCTCACTCCCTTCGCTCTGGAGGTGGCCTTCAATGCTAAGACGACGAATTGGACTCGTAGTTATGATGGCCGTAATAAGGAGCCGGTGACTTTACCGATGAAGTTCCCCCTGCTCCTCGCGCAGGGGGTGGAAGGGATTGCCGTAGGTCTGGCATGTAAAATTCTTCCTCATAATTTTATCGAGTTAATTGAAGCCAGTATTTGTGCTCTGCGGAAACAGCCGTTTGAGCTGTTCCCAGATTTCCATACTGGAGGGCTGATTGATGTGAGTGACTACCGTGATGGACTCCGAGGAGGTAAGGTGAGGGTGCGCTCAAATATAGAGGTGGTGAAGGCGAAGCTGATCCGCATCAGCTCCATTCCCTTCGGGACGACGACGGGTGGCGTGATGGACTCCATCGTGAGCGCGAATGATAAAGGGAAGATCAAGATTTCTAAGATTGAGGATAATACGGCCGAGAATGTGGAAATTTTAGTCCACCTTCCAGCAGGTGCAGACGCCGAGATGACCCGTGAGGCGCTCTACGCCTTTACTGATTGTGAGGTGAGTATCTCTCCGAATGCTTGTGTGATTCATGATGGACAGCCGCACTTTATGCCGGTCACTGAGATTTTGAAAAACTGTGCCTTCATGACGAAGGATCTTCTTCTCTTGGAGCTGGAAATTCTCCTAAGGGAGTTGAATGACAAGTGGCATTATAGCTCACTGGAAAAAATCTTTATCGAGAACCGAATTTACCGAGATATTGAGGAGTGTGAGACTTGGGAGGCGGTGATCGAGGCGATCGATGAGGGCTTAGAACCGTTTAAAAAATTACTAAAACGCGAAGTGACGCGTGATGACATCGTCAGACTTACCGAGATTAAAATTAAGCGAATTTCCAAGTATGATAGTTTTCGTGCTGATGAGGAGATCAAGGGGCTGGAGGATCGAATCGCTGAGACGGAGAAGAATATTAAGAATATCACCCGCTACTCGATTGCTTACTTTAAGTCGTTGATCAAAAAATTTGGCAAAGGCCGTGAGCGTAAGACTGAGATTGCGGAATTCGGAGTGGTGAAGCGCTCTGCGGTGGTGGTGGCAAGTGAGACTCTTTATCTCGATCGGAAGAATGGCTTTGCTGGAATTTCCCTGAAGAAGGAGGAGGCTTTAGAAAAATGCTCCACACTGGATGATCTTATCATCTTTTCGCTGGATGCGGAAATGCGGGTGACAAAAGTCGCGGATAAAATCTTCGTAGGAAAGAGACCAGTGCATGTCTCGGTCCTACGTAAGGAGGAGCCTAAAATTTATTCGATGATTTATCGCGAGGGGCGTGAGGGGCCTTACTTCGCGAAGCGTTTTAAAGCTGGGGGCGTGACTCGTGATAAAATTTATCCCATGGGAAAGGGGACGAAGGGGTCTCGGGTGATTTACTTTGCGGCGCACGATACGGAGGAGGAAAGTGCAGCGAATGCAGTGATCGTACATTTAAAGCCAGCGCTACGATTGCGTAATGTCTCCCGGCCTTTCGTCTTTGGAGAAATCGGAGTAAAGAGTCGTGGATCGAAGGGGAATATAGTGACAAAATTGCCGGTAGATCGAGTGGTTCGCGCTACGGCGAGTGATTTAGGTGAAAGTTAATCTTGCCAAGCAGCACCTAAAGAATAAGGTGTTCTCGTGAACAGTAAAACTTATTGGAAGATCCGCCTTGGGTGGGCCCGTTGGAGAGTTAAATTAAGCCGGAGTCGCGTCTGGGGGCTTCGCCGAAAGTTGCGCCTTTGTCGGGGGCGACTCCGGGCCAAGCAACTTGAGCTACCCTTCTACTAACACTAGTCTTCCTTTTTGGTTTCTGTGTCTTCTAAGGTTTTGATCTGAATGTTACGGAACCAGACTGGCTGGCCTTCAGCTTGGAGGGCGATGTGTCCGTGTGAGAGTTGAATAGGCTGGCCGACTTTTAGAAGGGCCTCGGTGGAGATGACGGCTCCTTTTTTGTCAATTTGGGGTTTTTGGTAACGGAGGACTTCCTTGCCGTTCACTCGGTGGATAATTTCATCGTTACCTCGTACTTCGATTTCGATTTGGACCCACTGGTCAGCAGGAAGGTTCTCGGCAGAAGATTGAACGATGTGTTTGGTGATAAGTTCGCCGTCAATCTCGATATGGGTGCCCGGCGTGCAGACATTTCCGGTAGGTCGTTTTCCTTTCCCCTCGTCTGCGAGGAACTGGAACTCGATGCTGACGGGGAAACCCTGATCTAGAGCCATGGACTGGGGCGGCTGGGCGTGGACCATGATGCCGCTGTTTAAATTTACGAAGTGGGGAGCATCTGGGAGCATTTTCCCGACGAATTTGTATTCGAGCCGGAAGAGATAATGAGAGTAGGCGAGGTCTGTGAAAAGGTGGCCGAACTGGCGGTCGAAACTAGGGTATTGGTCATACTCACATTTTAGGATGCCGTCCTCGACACGGAAGGTGTTATGAGCATTTTCACCAAAGGGGTGCTTAGCAATTTTAGGGGTCCAGCCGCTGAGGTCTTTCCCATTAAATAGGGAGACCCACTCGGAGGCAGAGGATGGAAGAATAAGGGCAGCGAGAAGGAGTCGGCGGAGCATGGGGTGATTATGGCGTAATGTGGGATATTTGAAAGCCTGTGATGAAGGAGAAGGTGAACAGAATTTAAGGTGATCTGTTTCTCAAAGGGGGCAAAAAAAGTAGGCATTAGGGAAATGAGTGAACATACTCCTGCGATGGAAATTTTCGGGAAAGTGGTCTCAGTTCTGCTCATGGGAATGAGTGTGGTTAATGCTCATTTTTTGGAAGAATTTCAGAGGAGTGGAGCTTTGAAAACAGCGTCAGTCGGGGTCTGCATCGACCCTCTAGCTGGTGAAGAACTTGCATTAGAATGGCAGGCTGATTTAGGCCTGATTCCAGCTTCTACGATGAAGGTGATTACGACGGCGACGGCCTTGGAGTTACTAGGACCGGAATTTGTGTTTAAGACTGAAATCTATGTGAATGGTGATGATCTGGTAGTTAAGGGGGGCGGTGATCCTACTTTAGGTGCTACGAGTTTAACGGGTGATTTTGAGGCGTGGTTGGGAGCCTTGAAAGAGGCGGGAGTAGAGGAGATTAAGGGGGATGTGCTAGTCGACGCTTCGCGCTTTGAATCACGGACTACGCCGAATGATTGGCCTTGGGGAGATATCGGGAACTATTATGGGGCGGGGCCTTCTGGCTTAAATTTTCATAAAAATTCTTTTGCCTTAACTTTCCGTCCCAGAGGGCTGGGTGAGGCTGCGAGTTTACTAAAGGTGTGGCCTGAGCCTCCAGGGGTGGACTTTGAAAACCACATGCTGACCGGGAGTGCTGGGAGCGGAGATCAGGCTTATGCTTATGGTGGTCCGGGGGCAGCTCGGATGTCACTTAGGGGCAGTGTGCCGGCGGGTGGGCCCTTTACGATTTACGGGGCCTTACCAGATCCGCCAAAGATGTGCGGGGTGGCATTGAAGGGGTTTTTAGAGAAGGGGGGAATGAGTGTGAATGGTGAGGTGCGAGTGGCGAAAGTAGAGCTAGGAAATGCCTCGCCGCTTTTTGTCCAGCGTTCTCCAAGTTTGGCGAAAATTGCAAAGGGGACGAATCACCGAAGCGTGAACCTGTATGCGGATTCGATTTTTAAAGTGCTTACGGAGGAGGGGAGCACCCGAGCGTCGGTGGCGAAGGTGCAGGAGTATTGGAGGGAGCGGGGCGTGGATTTAACAGGCTATGTCATGCATGATGGCTCGGGCCTATCTCCACGAAATACGGTTACGGCACGGCAGATGGCGATGATTCTGAAGGTGGCCCGCCAAGAGGGGAAGGGAAGTGACTTTTTAGCTTCGCTTCCGGTTGCTGGGCGCTCGGGAACCTTGCGGAGCTTTGGGAGAGGAAGTGTGGTGGAGGGGCGGGTGCGTGCGAAGTCTGGAAGCCTTAGTAGGGTGAGGACTTATTGCGGGTATCTAGAGGGTAAAAGTGGTGATGAATTTGCCTTCGCGGTCTTGGTGAATAATGAGCTGCGGAGCTCAAAGGCTGATATCGTGAAACTCTTAGCTGCTTTTATCACGGAGCATTAGGGAAGATGGGGACCTAGGGACTCGGCTAAGAGAGATATTACGGAGGCTAAGAGGATCGTGGTAATTGCGCTTTAAACTGATGTTTGTTAGAGTCTTTTTATGAGCGCGCTTCAGGTGGAGTTAACCCACCTCTTTATTTCTTCTGGGCACAATTATTTTGGTCGTCATGGGAAAGGTTCTAAAGACTATGAGATTAGAGCGTGTGATGAGCTTGAGTTGGTCGCAGGGCGGGGGGTGCTCAAGGACCGCTTCTATGACTACGAGGAAGACTATAAGGGGCAGATTACCCTATTTGATCATGCCGTTTACGAGCGAGTCCGAGCACGATTTAAATTGCCTGATCTGGAGCCGAGTGCCTTCCGCCGTAATGTGGTGGTGAAAGGGGCTGATCTAAACGAGTTAATCGGTAAAAAATTCACGCTCGGGAGAGTGGAACTGAGCGGTAGCCAAGAGGCAAAACCGTGCTACTGGATGGATGAGGCCTGTGCTCCAGGAGTGGATCGATTTCTTCGTGGTTATGGTGGCTTGCGTTGCCGGATTACCACTGGTGGAATTCTTCAAAAGGGCTTACAATCTCTCCGCCAACTTTAGAACGGATGGCTTCAGAAAAAATGCGTTATGGGATGCTGGGGGAAGATGAGCGGTCCACGGAAGAAAAACTGGCGAAGTATCTGGGCGAGGTCACTTGGGAGTATCTCAAGGAGCATTACGAGAAGGGGGCCTTATTTTTTGTTGATCCGATTCTTAAATTAGAGGTAGTGGGTGCCGCGATCGTAGCTGATGATAAGGAGCAGGTTGAGGCGTGGTTAAGGTCAGCTGACTTGGTTAAGATAGAAGCCCTACATGCTGCTCAGTGGGAAGATGGAGAGCAGCAGTTCGAGGCCCTTGTCGTTTCACCTTTTGTTCTGTGTCGCCCCCTTTCCTAACTCTATTTTTCAAATTCGATGCTCACTCAAAACCAATTAGCCGGACTGTTAGAAAGACAGCAGCAACCCGCTTATCGTGCCACACAGATTCTTGACTGGATCTATAAGAAGCGGGCTAGTTCCTGGGATGAGATGAGTAATCTTCCTGAGTCATTAAGGGAAATTTTAGCTGAGCAATACCCACTCCGCCCACTAAAACATACTTTAACAAAAGGCTCTGCAGACACCACGCGTAAGTTCCTCCTCGAATTGGCGGATAAGCGCTATGTGGAGACCGTCCTCATCCCTGCCTCACCTGCTCTTTATGGTGAGAAGTCTGATCGGCACACGCTATGTGTGTCCTCTCAGGTGGGTTGTGCTTATGGCTGTAAATTTTGTGCATCCGGGCTGGATGGATTTTCTCGTAATCTAACCGCAGCGGAAATTGTCTCGCAGATCATCCTCGTTGAGGAGCTTTCGGGGGAGAAGGTGAATAATCTCGTCTTTATGGGGATGGGGGAACCGCTCGCAAATTTCTCGAATCTGTGTGAGGCACTGGAAATTATTACGGCAGAATGGGGGCTCCAGATTGGGGCTCGCCGGATCACGATTTCGACTTCTGGCCTTGTCCCCCAGATTAAAAAGCTGGCCGACTTTCCCCGCCAAATCCGCCTCGCGATCTCTCTCCATGGCCCAGATGATGAGACGCGAGATAAGATCATGCCAGTGAATCGTAAATTCCCCGTGGATGAGTTATTTGAAGCCCTGCGAACTTGGAATTTAAAAAAGAATCAAAAAATCACGCTCGAATATATCCTCATTGATGGGGTAAATGCGGAACCTGAGCATGCTTACATTCTAGCAAAGCGTGCCGCCTCACTTAAGGCGAAGGTGAATCTCATTCCCTACAATACTGTTGACGGTTTAGAGTGGAAGCGCCCGTCAGATACTGCGTGTTTACGTTTTAAGAATATTCTGAGTAAGGCGGGGGTCTCAGCTACGCTACGCCTTGAGAAAGGGCACGATATTGATGCGGCTTGTGGACAGCTACGCCTGAAAAAAGAGAAAGAAAAACTTTAGTAAAGGGCTGAACCCTATTTCTAATTTGATTGGTTAGAAGGGGATTGAAATACTCGGTAGATTCTTTTTTTTAAATGCGTATGAAGTGGATCATGAAGCTGTTCCTCTCTCTCTGTTTTTTCCCGTTGAGTGTGTGTGGTGACTTGTTATTTGAGAAGGAGATCAGGCCCTTACTGCAAGATTATTGTTTCGACTGTCATGGTGATGGTTCTGCGAGAGGGGATTTCTCAATGGATGAGTATGATGAGCTCGCGGATCATCTAGATGATGTGGAGCACTGGTTAGCAGTGTGGCGGAATTTACGTTCGCAGATCATGCCGCCAGCGGAGAAAGATCAGCCTGATCTTGAAGAGAGGAGGCAACTTCTGTCATGGATCGAGAAGCGAGTTTTTCAGTTAGATCCTAAAAATCCTGACCCTGGGCGAGTGACCATTCGCCGTTTGAATCGTGCAGAGTATCACTATGCCATTCAGGACCTCTTGGGTGTGAATTATAATACTTGGGAAAATTTCCCGCCGGATGATACCGGCTACGGCTTTGATACGATTGGTGATGTTCTCAGTATTTCCCCCTTACACATGGAGAAGTATCTCGCGGCAGCATCTCAGATTGTAGAAAAGGCTCTGCCTAAGAACTCTAAAGCCCTCATTCCAGTTTTGAATTTTAAGGGGGAAGAATTTCGCAAAGGAGGGAGTAGCCAAGAGAGTGGCGAGTGGCTGCCATTTAAGTCTGAAAATAAAGCTCAGTTAGTGTTACAGACTCCGGCTAAAGGAGCCTATCAAGTGACTCTTAATTATGCGGTGCGAGGTGCGGAACTGGCGACTGATCAGAGTGCTCAAGTCGAGCTATGGGTGGCAGGGAAAAAAATCGCGGAGCGACTTGTTGGCTGGGATCAAAGTGAAAAAGTGAGCCTCGTAGGGCAGGCTGAGATGGGTAAAAGGGAGAATAGAATAGAAGTGAGAGTCTCTCCACGAGAAGAGCCTGGAGAAGAGCAAGAAGAACAGTCGATCCTCCTCAAACACGTCACTTTAAAAGGTCCTCTTGATGGGAGTTATAAAGAATACGCGAAAGGCCACCGAATGATCATGGTGGATGGAGATGCCCCAGAAGGGGCCCGGGAGCGGGAACTCTACGCTCGTAAAATCATGCAGAGTTTTGTGAGCCGGGCCTTCCGTAGACCGCTTGACCGAGGGAGCGTAGCACGTCTTGTGAAAATGGCGGTCGAGGTGGATCAGCTGCCGGGGCGTAGCTTTGAAGACGGGATTAAACACGCGATGACGGCTGTCTTGGCCTCTCCTCGTTTTCTTTTCCGCGCTGAGATCCAGCCTGAGCCGGATAATAAAGGGAAGATTGTAGAGCTGGATGAATATGCGCTCGCCTCGCGGCTCTCGTTCTTTTTGTGGAGTTCAGTTCCAGACGATGAGTTGCTCAGTCTCGCCTTCAATAAGAAGCTTCGTGAAAATCTCCGAGCTCAGATTGACCGGATGTTGGCTAGTCCTAAGTCGCGCCGATTTGTTGATAGTTTCGTGGGTCAGTGGTTACAGGCTCGAGATGTGGAGAATATAGCGGTGGATCCTCGCCGGATTCTGGGAGTTTCCAGTCGCCAAGAGGCGGCGCGAATTTTTAACGAACGACTCCGGAGCGATATGCGGGTGGAGACTGAGCTATTTTTTGAGTTTATTCTCAAGAATGATCGGCCAGCGGAAGAGTTGATTTCTGCCCGTTATAGTTTTCTGAATGATCGGCTTGCTAAATTCTACGGAGTATCCGGAGTTCGCGGTAAGGAGCACCGGTTTGTCGATCTACATGAACATCCGCAACGTGGAGGCATCTTGGGGCAGGGAACTTTCCTCCTTGTGACCTCCAACCCTACGCGGACATCACCTGTGAAGCGGGGACTCTTCGTACTTGATAATATTCTTGGGACTCCGGCTCCGCCAGCTCCTCCTGGTATCCCAGAACTCGAAGAAGTGGCCCACGCTAGTGAGCAAGCTCTTTCGATGAGACAGATGATGGAAATTCACCGGAAGAAGGCGATTTGTGCAAGCTGTCACCGGAGGATGGATCCAATCGGGCTGGGTTTAGAAAATTTTAACGCGATTGGCCAATACCGCACTGAAGAAAGGGGAGTAGAGATAGATGCCGCTGGGGTGTTAATCACCGGCGAGGAATTTACAGATGTGCGGACTTTAAAACAAGTTCTTGCCGAGGGGAGAAGGGATGATTTTTACCGATGCCTAAGCGAAAAACTCCTCACCTATGCGCTCGGGAGGGGCTTGGAATACTATGATGCAGTTACGATTGATTTTTTAGTGGGCCGTATGAGGGCTAATAAGGGGAGCTTGAAGGAGCTTCTCATCGCAGTGATCGAAAGTGCGGCTTTTCAAAAACGAAGAGGAGCTTAGCTTAGAGAAAGGTGTAAAAGAGTTCTAAATATTGACGTAAAAAAGGCTTATGAAGAAGAGTGTAGATATGAACCGTCGTAATTTCTTACGCGGCCTAGGTGCGGCGGTGGGTGTGCCGGCGATGGAGTCGCTTAGCCCCGTGATGGCGGCAACTGTAGATTCACTGGCTACGACTGCCAGTGGTAGTCCTCTACGTATGGCTTACCTTTATATCCCAAATGGAGTAAATATTGAGCATTGGAAGCCACAGGGAAAGGCAGCTGGATATAAGTTAGGGAAGAGTATGGCTGCCCTAGAAGGGCTGAAAGATGATATGCAGATTTTTTCAGGATTTGCACATAAGCACGCGGATGGAGGAAAAGATGGAGCAGGAGATCATGCACGTAGTAATGCCACTTTTCTTACAGGGCAACGGGCCAAAAAGACCGCTGGATCTGATATTAAAGTGGGCACTTCAGTGGACCAAATAGCGGCACGAGGGGTGGAAGATCAGACTCGCTTACCCTCACTAGAACTCACCTGTGATGGGGTGCGTAAATCCGGGCGCTGTGACTCAGGTTATTCGTGCGCTTATCAATTTAACCTTTCTTGGCGTTCTGAAAATCAGCCGAATACTCCGGAGGCAAGTCCTCGCTTAGTCTTCGAACGTTTATTCGGATCGGGCAGTGTAGAGGAACGGGCAAAGAGTCTTGTGCAACGCCGCTCAACACAGAAATCGATTCTTGATTTCATTTCAGATGATGCCAAGTCGATGCACCGAAACTTAGGCCGGAATGACCAGCACAAGCTCGAGGAGTATCTGACAGGGGTGCGCGAAATCGAGCGGCGAATTCAGAGGAACGAGAGCTTAGGAGCACCTGCTGACCCTGGGATTTCTGCACCGTCGGAGAAGCCTAAGAGCTATAGGGAACATATGCGGCTTCTCATGGACATGATGGTGCTAGCTTTTCAAACTGACAGCACTCGGATTTCGACCTTTCTACTCGCGCATGATGGCAGTAATCGTTCATTCAAGGAGATTGGGGTCTCTGAGGGGCATCACAATCTTTCCCACCACAAACGTAAAAAGAGCAACTTACAAAAACTCCAGAAAATTGACCAATTCTACCTCGAACAGCTTGCTTACTTTATGCATAAAATGAAAGCGACGAAAGATGTGGATGGCCAGTCCTTACTCCATAACTCGATGATTGTTTATGGGAGTGGAATCGCCGACGGAGATCGCCATAGCCATGTTGATCTTCCTGTAATCGTGGGAGGGAATGCGGGTGGGGCTTTTACTCCGGGGCGTCACGTGGATCTTGGTGAGGAAGTTCCGCTTTCTAATCTGTATCTCCGGATGTTGCATGAATTTGGAGTCAAAGAGAAACGTTTTGGGGATTCTACGGGAGTTCTGAAGAAGGTCTAAATACTGTCTCGCGAGTATCTAGAAGAAAGCCCGCACAAGTGTAAAACTCGCGCGGGCTTTTTGGTGATTGGCAGGGCCGTTCTTCCCTCTACTGGGGAACAACAAAGATCTGATCAGTCGTTGGATCCTTAGCTAGTTGGCCTGGCTTAAATCCTGTGATCCGCACTTTGTTAAAAGGCTTGTATGGGCTGTTTACGACTCCTGGAATCCCGCTATGGCTTGCTACTGGATACTGAGGAGCAGCTGAGGGAGTGGGGACTTGGAAGTTGCCATCTCCTCCAGTGTTATAGGTCCCGTTTTGATTTTTTTGGTAGTCTTTATAGGTTGCGTAGCCGGCTCCTCCGATCCCGCCTACAAGGATTCCGCGGACAATGTCTCTGCTATCATCTCCTGCGATCGCTCCAACAGCGGCGCCGGCAGCAGCTCCACCGAGGCCGTATTGTTGTTGAGTAGGGGTGCAGGACACGAGAGCAAGCGTCCCGCTCGCAAGGCTAATGGCAATCAATTGAATTTTTTTCATCTGTTTTTTAAACGAGTGATTCATCGCTCTTATTCAAGGATGACCTAGCTCTTGGTTTAATACCATTAAGAAATAGAGATAATATTTGAAGTTAGAGGAAGATTTCTGGTCGAAGGATGAAGAGGTGCCGGAGTGTTGTGATTCTGACTGCTTAGGATTTGCTTCCGCTAATTCTGGTAATGCGCCAGTCGTCCTTTTTGTTTAGGTCAATGGTGATCACCCAGATTTCTTCGTTTTTATATTGGCTGCTTCCAATGCCAGATGCAGCGCGAATTTTGATCGTTTGGTAAACTTGGGCCTTATTCTTAATAATCCTACATCGACGTTCGAGGAGGGAGATTTCGATGAAATTTGTGAGAAGATGAATTTTGTCAATCTCAGCCTTGATTTGATCAAGGCTGAATTCTCCGTTTGGGAGTGGGGCTTCTCCTAGGACTGTGACTTGGTCAGCGAGGACGTCTTCGAGGGCTTTATGGACATCGATCTGACGACGGGTCGAAATTCTCCGATGCTCTACACTTTCGAGAAGGCGATCAATTTGGCGGTAGATGAGCTGCTCGGGCGTTTGGCGATAGTAGAGGAAAGCGCCAAGAGGGATTAGGAGAATGAAGGTGAGGAGGAGAGAGCGTTTTATCACCGGTTTGGGGCGAGTTGGAAGGTGAAGCCTTTTAGGTATTCGGTTTCGGGGAGAGTTGCGATGATTGGATGGTCGAGCCGCTGGCTGTGACTGTCGATCATACGTAAGGTTCTCTTCCCATCGACCGCAGCCTGCTTCACGCTGTCGAGAAAAAGCTCTCTGGTAGCATGATGTGAGCAGCAAAAAGTGGCGAGGATTCCGCTAGGATTTAGCATGGCGAGGGCCCGAAGGTGAATTTCCTTGTAGCCTCGCATGGCGTCTTTAAGCGTTTTCTTATTTCGGGTGAAGGAAGGTGGGTCGAGGATGATGAGGTCGTATGTTTGATCGTGCTGGCGGAGAAAGTTGAAGGCGTTTGCGGTGACTGTATCTATCGTAATGCCACTAAGATGAGCATTGCGGGCAGTAGAGGTGGTGGCGCTTTCTGAGATGTCGACGGCGGTTACGGATGCCGCACCGGCCAGTCCACATGCGAGACCGAAGCCGCCTTGATTACAGAAAACGTCGAGAACTTTCTTGCCTGCGGCCCGTTTAGCGACGCGAGCGTAGCTTTCTATGATATCTAAGTAGAGACCGGTCTTTTGGCCGTTGGCAGGATCTATTTCAAATACTGAGCCCTGATGTTGGACTGTGAATGGTTCTGGTTGTGAGCCATGGACCATCTTGATCTGTTTTTCTAAACCTTCTGCCTTTCGCATAGAGGAGTCATTCCGCAAGGTGATAGACTTGGGAGAAAGGAGTGCGATGAGGCACTGGGTGATGAGGTCTTTACGCTGATCCATCGCAAGAGTGGTGGTCTGCAGGACGAGGTGCTCTCCGTATTGATCTACGATCACGCCGGGTAGGCCATCTGACTCGCTCCAGACGAGGCGGCGGAGATCTTTCTCAAGACTGAGGGAATTCCGATAGTTGATCGCTTGGCTTAGTCGCCGGGTAAAAAATTCCTCATCGAGTTTCTGCTTTCTGCGTGAGATTCGGCGAGCGACGATCTGAGAGTGGGGATTATAGATGGCCACTCCGAGAGGACGGTCCTTAAAGTCTTTTAGGCTGACCAGATCACCGGGTTCAGGTTGGCCGAAGGTTTTTTGAATTTCTGATGAGTAAATCCATTCATGGCCGTGGAAGATACGTGAACGGGGTTTAATAATCAGGCCGGGCATGGGCAGAGGAAAGTCTATGAAAGCCATGAGAGCAAGACATGGCGTGCCTTTTCGCTTGATCATCCTGTCGAAGCCGCCTAATTCCTTCCCCGAACATAATCTTATGGGTCAAAATCTTAAAACACGTCAGAAGCGCCGCCGCAGAAAACTCTACCTGAAGCGTAAGAGTGATCGCCTCAAAGCTGGAGCTGCTAATAAACCTGCCAAAGAGGAGAAGCCTGCCAAGAAAGCAGCAAAAAAACCGGCCAAGAAGGCAGCGAAAAAGGTGGCAAAGAAAGCTGTTAAGAAAGTGGCAAAAAAAGCCGCAGTATCGAAGGCAGATGAGTCTGGAGCAGATACCCCTAAGGTCGATCCTCCTAAGGATGAGACCAGTGATAAGGAATAAGGTCACGGTGCATTTTTCTTTCCAAATTCCGCAGGGTTCCGGCCTTGCGGTTTTTTTTTTAGCCTAGGGCGTAGCTTGGAAAGCTAAGATTGTTAAAAAAAAGGCATTCCCATTCTTGTTTCTTGGGTTAGCGTCCCGTGCCGACGATAATGCTCCAAGCGGTCGGTTTTTATTATGTCAGAGCAACAGCCACCAGAGTCTCCCCAATCACAAAAACCGTCACATAAACCTCCTGAGAGCGGGTTTAACTGGAAAGTGATCATTCTATTCACGATTGCGATTGCGATTATTTTTGTGGCATATAGAACGGCAGGGCCTGGTGAACGAAAGGTTTTAACCTTACCCGAATTTAGGGAAGCTCTCATGGAGGGACGTGTCCTGCAAACGGTTGCGGATGATTTTAAAGGAGGGAAATTAGAGCTAGTGACCTTCAGCGGAGAGACCCGTGCAGAAGTCCTCGGCCTTTATGCTAAAGAGGGGAGTCTGGTGAAATCCTGGGATCAGCAAAGTATCGTGAAATCATCCATTCAGGTGGATATTGACAGCATAAGTCAGGAGCTGAATCAGACTTTTGGTGAACGACTCGCGTGGGTTGATGAGGCCCCGTCCATTGCAGAGAGTGCGGAGGAAATTCCCTTTGCTCAGCTCAAATCGCTCCTCGCTGAGAATCGACTCGTGCTCGGGAAAGATGTCCAATTTGAGATTTATCGGAAGCCCGGTTCTGGTGAAGGCATTATCTTCGCTACGAGGGGAGAACCACAGCCATTTTCGGCGACTGAACTTAACGAGATGGAGAAGGCTAAAACGCTCACCCCCTTCGTCGTAAAGCTGAATGGGATGATCATGCGTAATGATCTCGAGGCTCTCATAAAGTCCAATATAGCTACACGTAATGAAGATAACACCTTCGGGAAGGTGATGATGAGTCTCCTTCCTATTTTGCTTCTGATCGTCCTTATCTTCTTCCTCTTTCGCCATCAGATGAAGTCGGCTGGTAGGGGTGCGATGAGTTTTGGTAAATCGAAGGCTAAGTTGTTAACGAGAGACCAGCACAAAGTGACCTTTAAGGACGTTGCTGGGATTCAGGAAGCCAAGGAGGAACTTTTTGAAATCGTAGACTTTCTCCGTGACCCTCGGAAATTTCAAGCGCTCGGAGCTTCTATCCCGAAGGGTATTCTCATGGTGGGGCCTCCGGGGACTGGTAAGACTCTTCTCGCGAGAGCGATCGCAGGTGAGGCAGAGGTGCCCTTCTTCTCGATTAGTGGCTCTGACTTTGTAGAAATGTTTGTCGGCGTAGGTGCGAGCCGAGTGCGTGACATGTTCGAGCAGGGTAAGAAAAATGCTCCTTGTCTCGTGTTTATTGATGAGATTGATGCCGTGGGCCGTCATCGTGGCCAAGGTATGGGAGGTGGTCATGACGAGCGCGAGCAGACTCTCAATGCCCTCCTCGTAGAGATGGATGGATTTGATACTCAAGAAGGAGTGATCATTATCGCGGCGACGAACCGCCCCGATGTTCTAGATCCTGCCCTGCTTCGTCCGGGGCGCTTTGATCGTCAAGTCACCGTAGCCCTCCCTGATGTGAATGGACGTGAACAGATCCTGGCCGTCCATGTGAAAAAAATTAAGTTAGCTGCAGGGACTGACCTAGGAGTGATAGCGCGTGGCACCCCTGGTTTTTCTGGGGCTGAGCTCGCTAACCTCATTAACGAGGCCGCCCTTCTAGCCGCACGTAAGGGGCTTAAGGCAGTGACCCTCGTGGAAATGGAGGAAGCTCGCGATAAAGTCCGTTGGGGGCGTGAGCGCCGTAGCCTGGCACTCTCAGATAAAGAGAAAAAGAATACGGCTTATCATGAGGCTGGACATGCGATCTTAAACGAGCTCTTAGACCACACGGACCCCTTACATAAGGTTACGATCATCCCACGAGGGCCTTCTCTCGGGTCCACGATGTTCCTCCCGAATGAGGATAAGTTTAACTATCGTAAAAATGAGCTCCTTTCTCAACTCATTGTCCTCATGGGGGGACGAGTCGCTGAGGATCTGAAATTTGGCGATGTCACGAATGGGGCGATGGGCGACATCCGGATGGCTACCAATATGGCCCGTAAGATGGTCTGTGAGTGGGGAATGAGTGTAGACCTCGGAATGGTGGAATATGGCGATGGAGATTCGATGGGGCAGGGCATGATGGCCGCAGGGTCTAAGGCTTACTCTGAGGACACAGCGGAAAAGATTGATAATGAGATCAAGAATCTCATCGACCATGCCTATAAGGAAGCAGAGCGCCTTCTTCTCGAAAACCGGACACTGTTAGATACGATTTCTGAAGCACTCTTAGAGTTCGAAACCCTAGATGCTCAGCATATCAAGGATCTTATCGAGCATGGTGAGATGAAAGATCCCCCGAAACCTCCAGAGCCACCTGAAATTCCCGACGATATGAAGAAGGAAAAAGAAAACGGGGCTGGTGAAGGGAATGCGAAAGATGATGAGGGACCGCTCCCGCCTGAAGTGGTCGGCGCACCAGCTTAGGTGAATCTTTTTAGGAATGAAACTTACTTTTAAATCTCTCAATTATTGATCATGGAAAATGTTGTTATCATCGGAACTGGCTGCGCTGGGTGGACAGCGGCTATCTACACTGGCCGCGCTAATCTGAATCCTCTCGTTCTTTCTGGGACGCAACTTGGAGGGCAGCTTACCACGACCACTGAGGTGGAAAATTTCCCCGGTTTTCCTGAAGGGGTGATGGGACCAGAACTCATGGGGCAAATGCAAAAGCAGGCCGAGAAATTCGGAGCCCGAGTGGAGTATAAGAAGGTGAATGGAATTTTAAAAAATGAGGATGGAACGTTTTCCCTCGAGACCGATGAGGGGAGCATTCAGTCAAAAACCGTCATCATTGCGACAGGAGCTGCCCCGCGCTACTTGGGCTTAGATAACGAGATGAAACTCGTGGGGCATGGCGTAACTTCTTGTGCCACTTGTGATGGTGCTTTTTACCGAGACGTTCCCGTCGCTGTAGTTGGTGGTGGTGACTCAGCTTGCGAAGAAGCGAATTTCCTGACGCGCTTTGCCTCTAAAGTCTACCTCATCCACCGTCGCGATGAATTAAGGGCATCTAAGATCATGGCTGAGCGTGCGCTGGCGAATGATAAGATAGAGCCAGTTTGGAACTCAGGAGTCACTGAGTATCTCACAGATGGAGAAGGGGAGGTGCGGGCCGTGACTCTTGAAGATCTTAAGAGTGGAGAGAAGTCCGAACTGGAGGTGAAGTGTGTCTTTGTCGCGATCGGCCATGTGCCAAATTCCCAGTTTGTCGGGGGGCTCGTAGATCTTGATGAAAACGGTTATATTCAGCAAAATCCACGAGGGACTGGGACAAAAACTCCGGGCCTCTATGCAGCTGGTGACGTTGCCGATCATGTTTACCGCCAAGCGATTACGGCTGCAGGTCAGGGCTGTGCGGCTGCGATTGAGGCAGAACGCTACCTTGCTGAGCTCGATTAGGAGGAAATCTCTGGTCCTTTCTAGGATTACCCTTTTTTAAAAGGGTGGCACGAAAGTCCTTTCAGCCCTAGCTAAGGTGTTTTGCACCTTGGTGTTTTAGTTTCCTGTGTGGAAGGGCTTGACCTTGCCTAACTCTAAGGAGCCACCAAGCCATGCGAGGAGCTGATTCATCTCGGGATGGTCATTACGTAGGGCCTGAAGGGAGTCCCAGCCGCAGTGAGTGCGTCCACGTGCCGAAGAAATTTTTTCGATTTTCACTCGTCCCATAAGAGCCTCGGTCTCGCGGTCCATGGCATTTTGAATCTGTGCCGGATGGGGGAGATCATCGAGGTCTGCTGGGGAGAGGCCGAAGCTTGTCACCCCGATTCCTAAATCTGCAGCAAGAGCTCGGACTTGGTCCCCGAGGGATTCATCTAAGATTGAGCTGGCTAGAAAAAGCTCCCCAGAATTCGCCCAAGGCGAGGCACTCATCGTCTGGAAGAGATCTTCACGGAAGCTATCGTGAGTTGTTTCTACCCTCATTCGGATAGATTCTAGGCGATATGGAGGAAGGCCAAGAGTCTGCTTAAGAGCTAGGTGGGCAGGATCAAGTTCCAAGCCATCATCGTTAAATTCTCCATGCTCCCAGTCGACGAGAACCATCTCAGGAAATTTCCAAAGGTTCCCGAGAGGGGCTCCGGCTGAGAGTGATTCCCGGAATTCGAAAGTGAATTTATTACGAGTTTCAGCGTATTTCTGAACGATCGCTCGGAATTTCCCCAGACGCAGCATGGCCTGATCCACTAGGGTATTGTCCCCTAGTTCGTCTAAGCGGCCCTGCTGCATGGCGACGAGTTCTTGTGCTCCAGAGAGGGCTGGCATGGCTGCTCCTCGTTTGTAGTAACCTTGTCCCTTCTCTACCTTAGCGATCGGCGAGCTCGGGTCGCAGGACATGACTGAGAAGTGGTAGCGTAGAGAGGCGTCTGAGTAGGCCCCATCCATGGAGAGCCTGAGTAAACGGATCAATTCGGTCCCTTTAATGGCTTCCTTGGGGTTAGCAGGGAGAATTTCATAAAGGAGGTCTGTAAGTTGTGATCGTAGACTCATATAGAATTTATTGGCAGCAGCAGTGGAAGGGTGTCTTGATGCAAGAGGATGTGCCCTAGTTTGCGCAAGCTCCAAGTCACAATAATACTAAAAAAATTCCAAGTTGGGGAGTTTTTTGAGCACAATCCCGGCTTTTCGACTGAATGGGTGAATTGCTCTTGCCGTCTTAGTGAGGGAATTGTTAAAAAAATCTATGCAGGTCATTGTGGCTCTAGCCATCATTTTCAGTCTCTCTCTTGTCTCGTATGGCCAAAGTGCCGAGGAGATCATGGGCTCCGTTCGCCAAGTGGCAGCTCTCCAAGGAGAACAAGATCTTAAAGGGGTGATCCGCAAGGGATCGGTGAAAACTCCGCTGACTCTCTTCTTAAGAGGGAAGGATATTCAATTCGCGCTGGATGGAGGTGCTGAGCGCTTTCACTTACGCCTGAATGACGATAATCAACAACTGCGGGAATTATCCGGTGGGAAGTCTAGTCCCTTTCCTGCCAATAAGATTTCTGCCCCGATTGCGGAGACTGATGTGAGCTACGAGGACTTAGCTTTAAAGTTTCTCTATTGGCCTAATCCACGGATTATTAAAGAGGAGAAGGTAGAAGGGCAACTTTGCTGGCGCCTTCATGTCGTGAATCCAGAAAAGACAGGCCGTTACCGTGAGGTGAGTGTGTGGGTGACTAAAAAGCAGCGTGCTCTAATGAGGGTGGTGGGCTATGGACCACGTCCGGAAACTGTCGCCATTAAGCAATTTGAAATCACGAAGGTGATGAAGGTCAAGGGAGGTGCCTACACCGTAAAAACGATGAAAGTGAGCCGCTTTAATAAAGACCGGCGGGTGAGTGGAATCACCTATCTTGAGTTTGAGAAGCCGAAGCCTAAGGGGCGCTAGAAGCCTTGCAGGATACTTTGGATATTTCGCACGATTCCCACGGTAGAAGCGGTGTTCTGGATCGAGCGAGTGGCTGCGCCAGGGCTAGCAGCAGCCGGGCCGTTTGAGGAGCAGCTGGAGAGGAAGGCGGTGAAGATGACTAAAATGAGGGTTTTCATGGTAAGAAAGTGAGGAGGCTAGACTAGAGAGGGTCTAGGAGTCGAGGTCAAAGGCCGTGTGCACCACGCGCGCGGCTTCTTCGATTTGATCTTCCTCGACGGTGACTGAGATTTTAATTTCAGAGGTGGAGATCATCCCGATATTGATGCCTGCCTTACCAAGGGCGGAGAACATTTTAGCAGCCACTCCGGAGTGGCTACGCATGCCGATGCCTACGCAAGAGAGTTTACCGATACCAGCTTCAGTCTCGATGCTAGCGTCCCCGCCGAGTTCCGCCAGCACGGGCTTTAGAGCACTCTGAGCGCGTCCTAGATCGCTCGTATGCATGGTGAAGGAGTGGCGAGCGAGTTGATCACTAGCGATATTAGATACGATCATGTCAATATTCACCTCGGCATCAGCGAGGGCTCCTAAGATCTGACCAGACATTCCTGGGTGGTCTGGGATACCGGTGATAGTGACTCGGGCTTGGGAGCGCTCGATAGAGACTCCGCGAATGACGACTGATTCCATGGCTGCATGTTCTTCGGTGACGATGGTCCCCGGATTATTATTAAGAGATGATTTCACTTCAAATTTCACGCCATATTTTTTGGCAAATTCGACCGAGCGTGACTGCATGACCTTGGTCCCTACCGAGGCGAGCTCTAGGAGCTCATCATAGGAGATCTCAGGGAGTTTACGGGCTTTTTTGACGACTCGTGGATCGGCCGTGTAGACACCGTCTACATCGGTCAGAATCTGGCAGAGATCTGCCTTTACGGAGGAGGCCACGGCGATGGCAGAGAGGTCAGAACCTCCTCGCCCTAAGGTGTGGATCATGCCGTCTTCGGTGATGCCTTGAAAACCAGCGACGATGACAGTGAGGTCATCGGCAAGGAAGCGTTTTAGTAGGCGAGGTTCAATACTTTCGATCCGTCCACGGGTGTGAGAGCCGCTCGTGATAATGCCTGCTTGGCGTCCGGTCGCTGAGACTGCCTGAATCCCGATTTCATTTAGCGCGATGGAGAGGAGGGCGATCGATTGCTGCTCGCCAGAGGAAAGGAGCACATCCATTTCACGCTCGCGAGGCTCCTCTGAGAGTTCCTTGGCGAGGTTGATGAGCTTATCAGTCACTCCGCCCATTGCCGAGATGACTGCGATGACTTGATGACCCTTCTCACGCTCCAGCTTGATCCGCTTAGCGACATTACGGATGCGGTCGATTGAACCGACAGAGGTTCCGCCGTATTTTTGAACGATGAGAGCCATGAATGAAGGTTGTTTAGTCTGGAGCGTGCTTTTAAGCAAGCTTGAGCCTTGTTTTGGAAAAAAGATCCTCACTCGTCCATGCAGAGGACGGCTTGTAAAAATATAAGTACTAAAAAGGCCCGTTAGCGGCGCCGGCGCGTGAAAGCGCAGAGGGTGAGTCCACAGAGAAGAGGAGTGGAGGGCTCAGGGATGGCACTAAAGGTGACATTGTCGATTGCGAACTCGTCTCGGGATCCAGCTCCGCCGACATCATCTCCGGTGAATCTCAGAAAGAAACTTCCGCCCACGGGGACGATCGCTGCGACCGTTGAGGAGTGAGAAAGACCGAGGGTCCAGCCGCTACTGTCTTGGTCACTTGGAGAGGTGAATGTCGCTCCAGAGACGGGGGTGAAGCTACTACCATCGGTGGAGGTGCTTAGGCTCAGGCTATTTGAACGGTCTTGATCATTCAGAAAATACCCATCGAAGCTGAGGATTATTCCATTTAAGGTCGAGGCACTATTGTTGGTGATTTCTAATTCATAGTAGCCAGGGGTGAAATCAGAGGCGATGGGCTGCACTCCGAGCGCGATGTTAGAGCCCCCTAGGTCGAAAGCGTAGGTGCCGCCAGTGGAGACGCCCCCGGTGGAGAGTCCCCGATTTTCGCTAAATCCACTTCCCGAACTGAATCCGAAAGCATCCCAGCCCAGCGGAGCGCTGTTTCCGTCAAATCCGGTGAATGTTTGGTTGACGGGGCTGCCGGTGAAGCTCAGCGCTGCGGTGGCAAGAGAAGTTCCGAGGCAAAGCGTAGATAAGGTTGCGAAAGGGGCTTTCATGGGTGTTTCTGATAGAACCACTTCAGTGGAGGGGTGTCGATTGGATTCTGATCGCCCAGATGTCAGGGGCGGCGCGATGAATTTGGTAGAAAGATTTTTAGAGCGTCTCAATTCGGAAGACAACGGGCCGCTCGGTCAGGCAGTCGAGACTTTCGACTTCAGAGAGCGCAGTCTTGAGTTTTCCGAAGGGACATTTGTGAAGAAGGAAAACCATTTCAACGAAGTCGGCATCTGGATTATCGGCATCAACTGGGGAATGGGTGCCAGAAATACCAATCTGATGTTGGGCAAGAATGGCCGAAATTTCTGCAATGACGCCGGGCTGGTCTGTGACAGAAAAGCGGACGTAATAGGAGGTGGAGGTCTGGTCGATTTCTACGAGTTTTCCGGATTCTTGGTAGGGAAGAAAACCGCGATCATGGTGTGAACTACGGGCTGCTTCTACGAGATCAGAAACGACAGAGGAAGCGGTGGGGCCTTGGCCTGCTCCACGTCCATAGAAGAGGGAGTCACCCACTTGGTCTCCCTTGACGGCTACGGCATTAAAGACGCCGTGAACTGAGGCTAGGATGTGCTTTTTAGACAAGAAGGAGGGCTGGGTGCGGATCTCAATCTCACCACCATCTCGCTCAATGACGAGTGAGAGAAGCTTCACGACGTAACCGAGTTCTGAGGCGAATTTGATATCTAGGGGGGTGACTTTTTCAATGCCACGGACATAGACTTCTTGATAGTTTATGAGAAATCCGTGCGCGAGAGAGGCTAGGAGGATGGCTTTATGTGCAGCGTCCCAGCCGTTTACGTCTAGGGTCTCATCGGCTTCCGCGTATCCTAAGTCTTTGGCCTCTTTGAGGGCCTCAGGATAGGCGAGACCTTCCTCAGTCATTCTTTGGAGAATGTAGTTAGAGGTCCCGTTAATGATTCCTGCGATGGATTCAATCTGATTTCCTATAAGGGATTCTTGAACTGCTTTTATGATGGGGATGCCACCTGCCACGGCGGCTTCGAAGCGGTGACGCGAAGGGACTGAAAAAGACAAACCTTCATGAAATGGCGTCACGTGCGGTCGACGCACATGCGGGCTAGCCTGATCGGACTTCCCTGATTACGAACAAACCATTACTATATATACTGTCTTGGATTTGGCGACCTCACAGTCCCACATCGGCACGGCAAAAATCATAGGCGTAAAATCGTATATGTGAGACAATAATGCCGCTGCTGCAATTTCCACCCACCCCCGCCCCCAACGCCCCCTCCTTCCCCACCACCCGCACCATCGCC
>CALFVL010000105.1 GCA_937928425.1 uncultured Verrucomicrobiales bacterium | reverse complement strand
CCACCACTCCTAAAAAGCATAAAAAAGGCGGGATGTTCCGTAAAACAGCACCCGCTAAATCTGACTATTGCCTCGCAATAAACAACTTCGCGAACTTCAGCCCGATTGGTTTTGCAAATGGACCAAAGCGCCTCATGAGATCTTCACTGCGTAAACTTTGGTAACATTTTCGCTGCGATCCATCCAAAGCACCACAATGTAATCTCAGCCTGAATTAATAGACGCACTGCTCAGCAGTATCTACCTTCTTAATCTCATCCGCGGAAACTTGATCTATGATCCCCATTATTTAGAAAGCTTTGGTCTACTTTGTAAGCTCGAAAAAACGCCAACCCCATCAGGGCCATGCTTAATTCTCTTTAATACGATGACTTTGCGAACCTGAATTACGGTTTCTCTTTTTTCAAAGAAACTGTGCATAAATCTTAAAAAAAATAAAAATCACTTGATCTCCCTAACATTTGCTGATTAGTTGCGTTTGCGGAAGGTTAAATCTAACCGCAAAACCCTACCAAAACATCATGAAAACTGCAAAAGCACTTTCCCTCGCGACTATCGGACTCATTGGGTCCGCCAGTGCATTCTCCCTGGACTTCTCAGCCTTTTCACTTGGGCAACAGTTAAATAATGACCTCGTCGTTGCTGTTCCTGGATTCGGAAACGTTCGGTTTACTGAGTCTACTGCTCCTCCATCTTCACTTGAGATTGCGCAGGATCAGGCTCCTTTCAACGGCATCAGCTTTGACGGAGGAGAAGACCTCATCGTAACTTTCGAGGGAGGCCCTGTCACCGACGTTAATTTTGCCTTCGCTGGCCTTGAAAGCGGAGAATCTTTCTCAGTAACAACCCTTAGCAATCCTGACGATGGGACACGCAGAATCAGTTTCACTGGTGATAGCGCTAGTCTTATTGCTGTGAGCTTTGAATCGGTCCCTGAGCCATCTTCTACTCTCCTTGTTGCGCTCAGCGCTCTCGGACTCGTAGGACGTCGTCGCCGATAGGTTCTGACACTTTAAACTAACATGAATGCCGTCACCTTCTCGGAGGTGACGGCATTTTTCTTACTAAGAGTAATAGGTCACCACGCTTAGAGTTTAGAGTTTCTGACTTTCTGCAAAAAATTCACTGTGGTTATCCCTTATGACCCCCACTCTCTAGGGGTTAAGCCCCGTAAAAAGACATCCCCAGCTAGTCTAGCTCCGTAAAGCCCTCTTCTATAAAAATCCTCCCTCCCTGATCAGGAGCCACCATAAATTCCGCAAAATGAAGAGCCCTCTTCCGATTCTGGCTCGACTTTAAAACCCCCAGTTCTGCCTGCTGGGCCCGCTGAGTGAACTCCGGAACCTCGATCCACTCCACCCTCGAATACCCCACACTCACCGCCCTCCAAGCAATCGCCACATCCACTGCCCCAGTCTCCACATCCTCCACCACATGATTCACGGTAGGTTTTGTAACCACCACGTTCCTTTTAATTTCATCAAGAATCCCCAACTCCTCTAACACCTCCCTAGTGTGTTTCCCAATCGAAGCTGAGCGGTCTCCCAGTGAAATCTTAATTCCATCACGTTCTAAATCAGACAAGGTATAAATCTGTTCTGGATTCCCCTCTCTTACCACTAAACCTGCCTCCATCTGTGCGACCCCATAAGACTTCACCAACTCTCCTCCTTCCCTCAACGACTCTAAATAACTCTCGTCTGCCGGTAAGAATAAATCTCCACGGACTAACTCCAACTGGCTTGCCAAAGTTCCAGAGCCTCCAAACTGGAGATTCACACCCACCCCGTAACTCTCCTCATAACGTCGCGCAATCTCTGTCATTGGCTTCCTGAAACCCGCCGCGCAGTAGACCAAAAGATCCCCCTCCTTGCTCTGCGAAGTCATTTTACCGCCCCCGACCAAACACCATAAAGCACTCCCTAAAACTAGGACTAAAAAATAAAAAACAAGTAACAAACGCAGCGACAAAGCAGAACCTAAACACGCGAAATCTCCACAAAGCGCAACCCTAAACCCCCTTATGCTAAAAAAGCATCCTCTCACGACTCACTCCACCGGAGTTCCTCTCCCTTCTGAGAAAACTCGACCTCACGCCCCCTCTTCCCCTCAAATTCACCTTTCCACTTCCCCATTTCTTCATAGGTCCTAACTTCTTAATGAAATGCTCCTCCAACTTGTCCTCGCTTCTCTCGCCTTACTTCCATCTTGCTCAGAAAAAAAAGAAGCATCCCCGCTTGCTCCTCCTACCTACGAAACCCTCCATACCCAGAACACACACGGGGCATTCTTCCAACTCCGTCATCAAAATAAATTCTACATAGCCTGCTCCATCCACCAAGGAGCTGCTGCAAACGGGACACAGCTCTTCCGCCCGCACACCCCCCTGCCCACGCTCCTCACCGAGCGTATCCACATCCAAAAAGACCTTCACCTCTGGAAATATGATCCTCAGACCCTCTCAGAAAAAGACGCCCTCCTTTATCTCCCTGAAATTAAACTCCTGAAAGGTGATCGGATCTTCATCCTTAACAAAGGCCAGAAAATCCCCGCCACCATCACCTCTCTCCCTAAAAATCAGCAATTCCGCTTTTCTTATAAAAGTGATCGCCCCTTTGCGGCCGGAGGAATGAGCGGCTCACCAATTTTCCTCCCGCGCAGCGGCTCAGTCATCGGGGTGCTCCAAACTGCAAATGATAAACGAGCCGCCACGAGAGGAGGCTTTGAACAAATCACACTACCCTAAATTCTCTCTCCCACAGACAATCCCTCCTCCTTTAGACATTTCCCCCTTGGCCAGATGCGTAAACGTGCAAACTCATGCTGAATTCTTGTGTATCTGAGCCTCTTCTCCATCATCATTCTCTCATGCGCGCTGCCCTCCTTTCCCTTGCTTTCCTTCTTCCGGTCACCGCTACTGACCTCGTTTACGCCCCATTTGAATCGGATGGATTTGGAGAGTGGCAGCTCACCGGCTCCGCCTTTGGTAAATCTCCCACTGCTGCCAGCCCCGCCGGTTTAGAAGGAGAGATTAGCGCGTTTTCTGAATCTTACTACCTAAGCTCAGCCCACGGTGGACCCACCTCCATTGGCTCGCTCACCTCTCCTGAAATCGAGTTAAGACTCCCCTTCCTCGGCTTCCAGATATCAGGTGGGAAACACCCCGGTAAAACGGCTGTCCAACTTCTCCTTGGCGAGCAAGTCATCCTCGAGGCTAGCGGCGAAGATTCTCTCCCGATGCGGAAAGTCGTCTGGCCCCTTCATGAATACCTTGGCCAGAAAGTTCGCATTCGCATTATCGACTCAGAAACCGGCCCATGGGGCTTCATTAATGCTGATCACTTCGTCTTCTCTGATCAAAAGGCCCCCTTCTTCCCTCAGTCTAAGAAACACCTTCCTAAAGAAAATGACGGTATGGTTGCCACCGATGTTATTCCCGGAATGACCGTGCCCAGAGGCTCCATCGTCACCCTCTTCGCAAATAATAAGGACCATCAAATTTACTCTCCCAGCTCCATCACCGTGGACGACCAAGGACAAGTCTACCTCGCAGAAACTCACCGCCTCCGTGCGGGTGTCCAAGATAACCGTGATCATCTTTACTGGATTATGGATGACCTTGCCTCGCAGAATACCAGTGACCGCCTCGCCATGTATCATAAGTGGAAAGAGCGCGTTCCCCTGGATAAGTTCTCCCATGTTTCTGAAACCGTCCGCATCCTAAAAGACTCGGATGGCGATGGCGTCGCCGATGAATCTAAACTTTTCGCTGATGGGTTTAATGACCTTCTTGATGGAGTCGCCTCTGGAGTCATGGCCTTCGAGGGTAAAATCTACTTCGCCTGCATCCCTAACATTTTCACCCTGGAAGACACGGACGGTGACTTAAGAGCAGATAAGAAAGAGCTCATTCAAGACGGCTTTGGCGTCCGCGTCTCCTTCTCTGGTCATGACTTAAACGGTTTCACCCTCGGTCCTGATGGCCGTCTCTACACCACCATCGGAGATCGCGGCTTCAGTATCACCACCCGAGAGGGTAAAATCTACCACTCCCCTAATCAAGGCGCCATCCTCCGCTTTGACCCAGATGGCTCTCACATGGAAGTCGTCCACAGCGGCCTCCGTAATCCTAAAGAAATCGCCTTCGATAAATTCGGCACCGCCATCACCGTAGATAATAACTCGGATCAAGGAGACCGCGCGCGCGTCATCTTCATGCTAGAAGGCGCAGACTCAGGGTGGCGCATGGGCCACCAAATTCTTCACTCCTTCCACACCACCGCAGGCATTCCAGACCGCCCGATCAATCAGTGGATGCAGGAAAAAATGTGGGAGCCGCAGAATGACTCTCAGCCCGGGCACATCGTCCCACCCATCCTAAACCTAACCTCTGGTCCTGCCGGCCTAGCCTACCACCCTGGCACCGGATACAGCCTCGCTTGTAAAGACCAGTTTCTCATCTGTGACTACCGTGGCAGCCCCGCCGTTTCTGGAATCTGGAACTTTAGTATTAAAGAAAAAGGAGCCGGCTTCGCCATAGACGAATTTGGAAAATTTAACTGGGGAGTTGCCGCGACTGATCTGGAATGGGGGCCCAATGGCACCCTCTACATCTCCGATTACGTCTCAGGGTGGGTATCGCATAATAACGGCCGCGTCTACACCCTTGCTGAGAAAAACCCCGGTAAATCCATAGCGGAGATCCTCGCCGAAACCGACTTTAAGGAAGCTCCCGCCTCCACTCTTGCCACCTTCCTCTCCCACCCAGACCAGCGGATCCGCCTACGTGCCCAGCTCCACCTTGCCGACCGCCCAGACGCCCTAGCCTACTTCACTGCGGCCCTAAATCAGACGCTCGACCCGATCGAGCGTCTCCACGGAATCTGGGGTCTAGGCATCATGGCTCGCAAGCACCAGAACTCAGCCGCCACCGCCTTTCTCATCAGCCAGCTCCAGAATGACAACCCACACGTTCGCGCTCACATTGCCCAAGTTCTCGGCGAATCCACCTTAAAAAATGCCACCCCTCTAATTCCTCTCCTCTCAGATGGAGCACCCCGTGCACGCGCCCTTGCCGCCATCTCCATCGGCCGTATCAGAGACCCACAAGCTCTCCCTGCCATTCTTGAAATGATCCAGCTAAATGGTCATACAGATCCTACCCTACGCCACGCAGGAGTCATGGCCCTACTCGGCTCCGCTAGCGAGAAAGAGCTCAGTGAGATGTCGCGCCACGACTCCATCGCCATACGCCACGCCGCCCTTCTCGCACTGCGCCGCCTTGGCAGCCCCGAGACTGCCAATTTCCTAGGCGATAGCCATCTTAGCATCGCGGATGATGCCGTCCGTGCCATCCATGATACCCAGATCGAGGCCGCCCGCCCCACCATCACCGCACTTCTTGATGATCCCTCACTCGGCACTCCTCTACGGCCCGTCTCCCGCATGATCTTACGCCGTCTCATCCACAGCGCCTTCCGGCTAGATAATGAGCAGAACCTCACTCGCCTCATCAAAGCAGCCGCCAACCCCCTCTTCCCTATTGAGGAACGCCAAGAAGCCATGCGCCTGCTCGCCATGTGGAAAAAGCCTCACATTGTCGATCAGTCTCTCGGTAGGCACGCTCCCCTTCCTCCTCGTAATACTGAAATTTTTCGCCCCCTCCTTAGTAAAAATATCGACCTCCTCCTTTCTGCTGGACCTGAAATCTTCGGCAGCACCATGAAGCTCGCTTTCCAGAATAACATCGAACACGAGGGCCTAGACTCAGGAAGCCTCATCCGCGTCATTCGTGATGAAAACACTGATCCCAAAACTCGCGCCACCGCTCTGGAAATTTTTCTCAAAGGAACACCTGAAAATGCGGACCAGATTCTAAATGAAGCGGCCTCCTCAAAGAATGATCTCCTCGCTAATACCGCCCTCACCCTCGCCTCTAAACGTGATCCTGCAGCCACCGTTTCCGCACTTAAAGGAGCCCTCAGCTCTGCCAGCAGCTCCCGCCGCCAAAGCGCTTGGAAAATCGTCGCCAAACTCCCTGCCGAGCACGCCATCCCCCTCTTGCGAGATGGCCTAGACGAACTGAAAGAAGGTAAGGGAGACCCCGCCGCTAATCTCGACCTCCTTCTTGCCGCTCGAACTCGCTCTGAGCCCGCGATTAAGTCCAGCCTCGCCGCCTATCAGAAAGCACTCGACCCCACTGACCCGCTCGCCAAGTGGCAAGTCAGCCTCGCTGGAGGAAATGCCAAACGTGGACTTAAAATCTATAAATCTCACGGAGCCGCTCAGTGCATGCGTTGTCACCGCTCGAAGTCGGGCCACTCGCAGGGTGGAGACGCCGGCCCTAATCTCATGGGAGTTGCCCTCCGTCATAATGCCCACGGCCTCCTCGAATCCCTCATCCTTCCACATGCTAAAATCAGTGATGGCTTCGGCATCGCCAATCTCACCTTCCTCGATGGATCCTCTAAAGCAGGTCTCATCGTAGGACAGAGCGAAGACCACCTCGACCTCAGAGAAGGAGAGTCACAAGTCTGGCGTATCAAACGCCATGACCTCGCCGAAGAACCTAAGCTTACCTCCGGCATGCCTGCCATGGGAAGTATTCTCACCCCCTTCGAGATCCGTGACCTGATCGCCTGGCTTCTGACTCTTACCAAAGCCAACCCCGAAAGCCCTCCCGAGTATCAGGTAGAAGAACTCACCTTTGACAAAGCCAAAAAGATGGACGAAGTCGTAAAAACAATCAAGACTCCCGCTCAGCAACCTAGCGAAACCACTCAACCTAACACCAACGTGAGCGAAGAAGATAAGATCGACCCCGCCGTCATGGCACTTGGAAAGCAGCAATACCTCCTCTGTGGCGCCTGTCACGGCCAGCAAGGTGAAGGAGTCGCAAACGTAGGTCCACCCTTGGCCAAGTCCGAGTGGGTCACCGGCCCAGTCGAAAATCTCATCCGCATTCAGCTCCGTGGGCTGAAGGGACCGATCACCGTAAACGGAAAAGACTACGACTTCCCCGCAGGCATGGTCGCCATGGGTGCCGGACAACCAGACGAAAACATCGCCGCAGTCCTCACCTACATTCGGAACAGCTTCGGGAACACCGCATCCGCCGTCACCCCTGAAATGGTCGCTGAGCTCAAAGGAGAAATTGGTAAACCCCAACTCACCGTTGCCGACCTCATCGACCCTCTTGCCGCCCTCGAGGCCACCCAGACGGATGCTCCTGCCCCCATTCTCGCTAAAATCCCCTCAAACGGACTTGGCGCCCCCCTCACCGGCACGGTCATCTTCCTTCTCATCACCGGTCTTAGCCTCCTCGCAGCTCTCCGCATGAAGGCCACCAGCAGCAAGTAAGCGAGTCCACCCTACTAAAATAGGACCAGACACATTCCTAACGCTCCGGGAGACTGGGGCGTTTGCCTTTTAAACTGGAACCATCTGACAGATCCGGTCCCCCAGCACCTCCGCCTCTGCTCGCGAGTGGGTCACATGTAGCGTCGTCATCTTCTCTTCCTTCATCACCTGCCCCATCATCGCTAAGACCTCCTCATAGCGCTCCTCATCTAGGCCGCTTAAAGCCTCGTCTAAGCATAATAAACGCGGGCATAAAGCCATCGCTCGGCCCAGTGCCACACGCCGTGCCTCTCCTCCCGATAAACCCTCCGGCAAGCGTCCTAATAGACTCTCTAGGCCTAAACCCTCCGCTAAATTCTCCACCCGCTCCTTTATCAAGCCACGTTTCCACCCACGCAAACGAGGGCCGAATTCCAGATGCTCCCGCACCGTTAAACTAGGGAATAGCACAACATCCTGAGGAACGAGCCCGATGCCTCGCGCACCCGCCGCAGCATGCGTAATATCCACCCCATTTAAGACCATCGTTCCACTCCTTAGCCACTGCCCACGCAGTCCACAGATCGCTTCCACCACCGTACTTTTCCCGCAGCCACTCGGCCCCATTAAACTCACACACTCACCCTCGCCCACTGCTAAGGAAAAACCATCTAGCGAAAACTCGCCGACCTTTATCCCCAAATTTTCTACTCTCAAAAAATCACTCATTCACTCCCTCCCTTGCTAAGAAATCCCCTCACCAAAAGAAGAATAAGCACCGCCATGAAAATCATCACCAGCGAGAGCGCCGCTGCTCCCGCCAAATTCCCTAAATTGATTTCCAGAAAAACCGAAGTCGATAGCACCTCAGTGCGCCCTCGAGTCGCCCCCGCAAAAATTAAAATCGGCCCGAACTCCCCTAAAGCCCGCGCCCATGCCATGGTCCCAGCCGCCACCACCCCTCTTCCCACCTGCGGTAAGACCACCATTTTAAAAGCCTGCCCACGCTGGCATCCCAAGCTCATCGCCACTTCCTCGTAACGCGGGCTCACCTGATCATAACTCGTCTTCATCGTCCGGATTGCAAAGGCTGCGGCCACCGGAAACTGAGCTAAAACCACCCCTAGGGGATGAAACGTCATCGGTAGACCTACCCCTCCTAGCACCTCCTCTAAGCGACTCGCCTCCCCCCCTAACATGATCACCCCTGCCGCCATAAACACTCCCAGCAGAGCCAAAGTGAAGGGAATAATTCGCCGCCGCCCCACCGTGCCAAAAAAAGCAAAACCCGCAGCCACAAAAAAACCAAAAGCCAATACCCCACAGCCCTCAGACAGCGACACCCGGTTAAAAAGAATCAGTAAACTTAACCCCACTACCAAGGGGGGGAGAAGAACTGGCACATCTACCAAGCTGTCTAAAAATGCCCTTCCCCTAAATTGGTAACGCGAGAGAAGATAGCCCAGCGGGACAGCCACAAAGACTGACAAAATCGCAGTCGCCGTGCAGCTCACCACCGTCAGCCGAATCGAGTCCTGAATTGCTGAATCTTTTAAAACACGCCCCAGTTCAGCCCACGACACCGTCAGCACATTCGCCCCTAGCATTAGTAAAACCAAGCCGACATAACTCACCGCCACGAAGAGTAGAAACAGCAGAAAAGGCCACTCCGGTCTCTGCTTCCAAATTTTCTCAGTCTCGGCTTTCACTTCAGTCATCCCCACCCTTCGGCCTCCCCAGCATCTCCCAAGGCACGAAAAAATCCAGACTAGTCTTCCCTCTTCATCGCCTCCCTCTCACACGACAATTCATTTGACCACAGCGCCCCTCTCCCCTAACCCTCCACCCCTTATGGAAAACGAATCCATCGCTAGCCTCCTGGCGATCGACTCCGGCTCGATCCAGAGCCGCCTGTCGGAACTCAGGAGGTATCTTTGACATCCCAGTTCTCAGCGCAAAAATTTCTGAACTCGAGGCCAAGGCTGAAAAACCCGGCTTCTGGGATAAGCAGGCTCAAGCGCGAGAAACCCTCGCAGAGACGAAACTCCATAAAGATAAACTAGACCCTTTCCTAAAGCTCGAAGAAGACTTCGAGAACCTCAACACCGCCATCGAACTCGCCAAAGAATTCGATGACCTCGACTCCGCCCGTGAGGCCCGCAGCACCTTCGAGCGCATCTTGAGCGACCTCGAATCCTTTGAACTCATCGTCCTCCTAGACGCCCCCTCAGACCCTAAGAACGCCTACGTCACCATCCAATCTGGAGCAGGCGGGACTGAAGCCTGCGACTGGGCCGCCATGCTCTACCGCATGTACACCCGCTGGGCTGAGCAGCATGACTTTAAAGTTAGTATCACCGACTACCAAGAAGGAGAAGAAGCAGGCCTCTCCTCTGCCTCACTGAAGATCGAGGGTCCATTCGCCTACGGATACCTCAAGACCGAGCGTGGCGTCCATCGCCTCGTCCGGATTTCCCCCTTCGATAGTGCCGGTAAACGTCACACCTCCTTTGCCTCTATCGATGTCACCCCTGAAATTGATGAGAGCATTGTCATCGAGATTCCTGACTCTGAAGTGGAAATTTCCACTGCTAGATCTGGCGGCAGTGGTGGGCAAAATGTCAATAAGGTCGAGACCGCCGTCATCATGAAGCACCTCCCCACCGGCATAGTGATCCGCTCCACCCAAGAACGCTCCCAGCTCCGTAATCGTGAACTCGCTTGGGAGACTCTCCGCGCTAAGCTCTACCAGATTGAAGAAGATAAACTCAAAGCTGAGGCCGACCGCACCTACTCAGAAAAAGGCGAAATTGGCTGGGGGAGTCAAATCCGCTCCTACGTCTTCCAACCCTATCAAATGGTCAAAGACCTCCGCACTGGCGAAGAAACTGGGAACATTCAGAACGTCATGGACGGCGCCATCGACCCCTTCATCGAGGCCATGCTACGTGGCCAGAAGCACAAGGAGAAATCCACCTAGCTCTCGGGAACAGTAGCCTCTAGGCCTAAAGGGAACTGACTTTTTGCTTTCGATTCCCCCTCCCTGCTTCAAGCTCTCCCCAAGTCATGGCCATTCTTGATGTTCAAGGTCTCACCACCCGCTTCCACACTCGTAACGGTATCGTGCATGCCGTTGAGGACGTCTCTTTCTCCCTCGAGAAGGGACAGACCCTCGGCATCGTCGGCGAATCGGGCTCAGGGAAATCAGTCACCTGCTATTCGCTTCTCGGACTAATCCCCCAGCCTCCGGGACGCATCCACGCTGGTTCTGCAAAGTTCGAAGGCACGGACCTCCTCAAGGCAGATGAGAAAAAACTCCGCAGCATTCGCGGGAAAAAAATCTCCATGATCTTCCAAGATCCCATGACCTCGCTCAATCCCTCCATGCGGATCTCAGCACAGCTCACCGAACCTCTCGAACTGCATGAAGGAATCAAAGGACCACAGGCTCTCCACCGCGCCATTGAAGCACTAGAAGAAGTCGGCATCCCAGAAGCAGAAAAACGCATCCAGTCTTACCCTCATGAATTCTCCGGCGGGATGCGCCAGCGCGTCATGATCGCGATGGCCCTGATCACCCGCCCTGAGATCTTAATCGCCGATGAACCCACCACTGCGCTGGATGTCACCGTACAGAAGCAGGTGCTGGACCTGATTAAAAAACGCCAAGAAGAACTCGGCACAGCTGTCATCTTAGTCACTCACGATCTAGGCGTCGTCTCGCAAGTTTGTGATCAGGTGAACGTGATGTATGCCGGACGGGTGGTCGAGTCATCCTCCGCCACTGAACTCTTCCGGAAGCCTCGGCATGCCTACACTAGGGCCCTGCTTAAGAGCATCCCAGCGATGCACGATAAAGGAGAAACCCTCTACACCATTCCCGGTCTGCCTCCTAATCTCACCGCTCCCCCTGCTGCCTGTTCCTTCCATCCCCGTAATACGCTGGGAGATGATTCACTCTGCCTACAGGACAAAGCCCCCCAGCTTAGTGAAATCAGCCCCGGGCACTTTGTCCAAGATTGCCCTGGCTGCCTCGCCCCTTGACTCTGATGGAAACACAGGTCGACAGCTTCATCCTCTACCTCGCCACCGAGCGGGGCCTCTCGACCTCCTACCAGCTCTCCGTCCGGCAGACTCTTGATAAGCTCCTCCTCTGGTGCCGTGAGCATCATCACCTCAAGTGGCAGGACCTCGGCACGGATGAACTCTCCGCCTTCCTATCCCATCTCCGTAAGAGAGAGCTCGACGCATCTTCCCTGCGTATCGCCCTCGTTCACCTTAAAATCTTCTTCCGCTTTCTGCAAAAGAGACAGTTCCTTGAGATCGACCCTGCCGAGCCGCTCCTCGCTCCTAAAGCCTCAGCAAAACTTCCCGAAACGCTTAATTCACAAAGTATCACCCAGCTTCTCTCCTCCATTAATCCCGAGAAAAAATTAGGACGGCGTGACCTCGCTCTACTTGAACTCTTCTACGCCTCAGGCCTGCGCCTATCTGAGATTTGCGGAGCGCGCCTCGAGTATCTTGATCAGGAAGACCACTTTTTACGCATCACCGGTAAGGGGAATAAAACGCGCCTCGTCCCCGTGGGTGAACAGGCTCTCCGGGCGCTCGAGAACTACCTTAAACTTGAACGCCCCAGCCTCGTTAGCCCTAAGACTTCCTCTCACATTTTCCTCTCCATTCGCGGAGGCCCTCTCTCACCAGACCGTGTCCGCCAGATCGTGAAAGAACGGGCTAAGCAGGCTGGCATCTCCCAGAATATCTACCCACACCTCTTGCGCCATTCCTTTGCCACCCATTTGCTAGAGAATGGGGCTGACCTCCGCGTCATTCAGGAACTCCTAGGCCATGCTGACATCGCCACCACGCAGATCTACACCCACATCGACCAAAAACGCCTCAAGGCCGTACACCAAAAATTCCACCCGCGTGGCTGATCGGCCCCCTCGCACTAGCCTTTCGTCAATTTGGTCAACTCCATCGTCTGGTTAATGAGGCGTTTACTATTGGAGTAGTAGGTTTTCTCCTCTTTGACAAAGCCCGTTCCCTTGGCGAACCAGACCGTCCGCTTAATCTCAGTCTGCCCTGAAAACCCAGTCATGACGATGCGCACTGCTTTAAAAGCCCCAGCCGGGACCGTCACTTCCTCCTCACCAAAGATCCGGAATTTACGAGTAAATAGTGGTGAACTCTTTCCATCCCCCGATTTTATCTCCCACTTATCCCCAGGTTTATTTGCCTTGGAGTAGACTAAGAGAGGCTGATTAAGCAGGAGCACTGGACTCTCCTTCTTAGTGGTGTCCTTAGAGCCGAGCGCATAGATCGCATCTTTCTGGAAATCACTAAACTCAAATTCCACGATCTTCCCTGCACGCACCATCTGAAAGGTGTCTAACTCGCCTCGATCTGCTTTAGGCTTCGTCTTCCCAGCATAGACTCGTGATTTCTTAAAAGACGCACGCACCCCATCAGGTGTTTTCTTAATCGTGATCCCTTTTCCAGCGGGCATGGAGGCGCCATGAGGAGCTTCCACGGTGACAAGGTATTCCCAAGTGTCACCCTTAGTCAGGTTTAACAAAGCCTCACCCTGCGCGAGAGCGAGCGTCATAAAAAGACTCAGAGCAGTTAGGCTAAAAGAGGAACGAGCTTTCATCATCAGAAAGATGGCACGTCTCAGCTCAGAACGAAAGCGATACTTCTCTTCCCCCTCCTAGAACTAGCGCCCGGGACGGCCTGTCTTACGACGGATTTTTGACTTCTTAGGCTTTTTGAGCGCTTCTTCTTGGAGAGGTTCTAGAATCTCTTCACGGCTAAGTTTACCTGCTGATCGCTGAGTAGACTGTGAGGCTGGACGCGTCTGCGTGGGCTGTGGAAAAGAACGGGCGACCTCTCCAGTGTGCTGTGAATTTTGCGCGTAATCATAGCTAAACTGGTTAAAGTCTCCTTGGTCTTGGAGAATCGTTGGTTGGATCATGATGACGAGCTCGGAGCGAACTTCATCATCCTCCGTTCGGCCGAATAGCTTCCCGATTCCAGGAATACGGCTTAAAATAGGAATACCGTTCCGAGAGTTCCGGTCTTCAGTAGTGATAATGCCGCCTAGCACGACTGCTGAACCATCAAGGACTGTCACAGATGTTGTAAGTTGTTCAGTATTAATATCAGGGACTAGGAGTTCACCCACGGCACGGTCGTTTCCGATCGAGTCTCTCACTAAGGAAATCTCTAAGGTGATCTGATTATCCGAATTGATCAGGGGCTGGATTTGAAGCTCTAAAGTGACATCTCGAAACTCTACGTTGGTCGTTTGTCCAGTCGCTGTTCCTCCTTGAAAAGTACTGGAGGGAATCGCGATCCGCTGACCTGAGGAAAGCGTGGCCACCCGATTGTTACGAGTGGTCAAGACGGTGCGTTCTAAGGTCTTAAAACGAGTTTCAGTTTCTAGGGCATTCACGAAGAAGGCAAAATCGTCGTTAATCGCACCGTAAATCGAAACTCCGTTACCACTCGTTCCGTTAGCTGTCAAAATATCGGCAAGGCTGGTCACTGCATCTGGGTTAATCACTCCGTTCGCGAATCCAGCGACTCCACCTCCCACGAAACTACTTCCTGAGTCTCTAATCGCCCTTGCGAGATCAATCCCGAAGTTTAAGCCATCAGTGATGCCGTAACTCCCGATGACCGCAGAGAGGACCACTTGCTGCGGCTCAGAGTCAAGATCTGCGATGAGGTCTCGGACGATTTCAATATGATGAGGAGGGCCATTTACGATGACGGTATTGGCCACATTATCGCCCACTAGAAGGGTGTTCCCTACTAACATCGACTCAGGAGCTGTGGGAATGTCTTGCTCCTGAATGGTGGCTCGGTTGCCACCAGCACCACCGCCACCTCCTTGGTTTCCGGTGGTCTGGTTATTCCGGTTGCTACGCTGCGGGGTATTTTGCCCACCTGTCTGGCGGCCACCTCCTTGGCCACTGGCTCCTTCTCCTAAGGTGACTGAGATGGCATTTTCGGCGATTTGGAGGAAATCTCCTACACGGAGGTAACGTAGGCGGAAGGTCCTACGGGTTTTCCCACTACTTGGCTGATCGAAGCTGCGCACCATCGCCTCAGCGGCCACTAAATCAGCCGGGCGCCCTACGAGTAAAATCCGGCTGGTGCGGCGCACTCCGATAATCCTCAGGGGGATTTCTTCGCCAGAGGCAGCCGCTCTAGGTGCAGCGCCGGGATTAGGCGGAGCCCCTGCACGAGTCGTGCGGGTGGTCTGACTAGCCCCGGACTGCTCATTATAGATCTCGTTCATCTGTTCCGCTATCTCGTCCACATCACCATAGGTGACCTCCACCCACTTCTCACCGACTGCAGTGGGGACATCGATGGCGTTCTTAATTTTAATCATCTGGCGGATGAGGGAGGAATTTTCCGTAATGATGAGGGAGGAGGCATTAGGAACGGCCGAGATGTTTCCAGAGGCACTGAGCTGGCCGATCGCGGACTGTAAAATTCGTAATGCTTCCTCCGGCTTCAGGTAGGCTAGATGCATCTGGTAGCTTACGAGCTGGTCATCCGCAGGGAGGTCATATCGTTCCGTGTAAAAATCCTTAGGAACTGCACTCACAGAGGTGATGGGACCAGAGGGCACGAGGCGGACGATGCCGGGCTCCTCAGGGACAGGGATCATCGCTAGGCCTTCGGCGAGGAGGGTGAGCTTTAGGAACTTAGCAACCTCGGCATTCGTCAAAGGCCCGCGCATGGTGAACGAGACCTCAGACTGAGCGACGGCATTACTCATAATGACTCTTTTACCGCTATGATCTTCATAAATCTGGGCGGCTCGTAAGGCGGTGATATTCGCCTCATTGATATCGCCAGAAGCTGGGATGGCGAGGGCTGAGGGGTCAATCTCACGCGCCCTGATCACCGTGGGAGTGACGGAAGCTGGGAGAGCAGGCTGCACAGTCGGAACGGGTGCCGGAATACCCGGCCGAGACCCCTGAGTGACTGGAGCAGGAGCTTCCTGAGCCAGCGCTCCCACGGAGAGAGTCAGAAGAAAGGTGAAAAGACGTTTCATAAAGGAAGAAGAAAGAAAGTGAGGAAGTGATTAGCCACGAGGACGGGGAACGTAGCGAGTCCGCTTAGGAGCTGAGCGAGGAGTCGAGGCTGGCGCTGGACTTGCCGAAGGTCGCGGGATGTTCGTGCTGCCAGGACTACGGGGATTACTTGAATTAGGCTGAGCACCATTCGCCCCTCGTGCGGGCGGAGGAGCTTGGCCTGTTCTAGGAGGGTTGGGATTGGTCCGGTTCGCCCGAGTGTTCTGAGTGCCCACTCCTGGTGGGGTGGGTGGCCGATTCGTGGCTGGGCGGGCATTTGGATTCACAGCCTGACGCCCTCCTGCCTGTGGAGAAGGCGCTGAAGACGGGCCAGCCACTTTCTTAAGAACGAGAAACTTAGGGTCGAAACGGACCTCCCCTACGATGCCTCCCTTCTTAAGAGTCACCACGGTGTTCTCAATATAGTTCCGATCTTGAACGACTCCTTTAACCGAGAAACCGAGTTCAGTCGCCTCGGGGCTAGGGATGACCAGCCGGCTCCGGTCCTTAACATTCATGAGCCTTATCTTCGTCCCGGTGACGTATTTAGTAACTCCCACGAGGACCCAGTCAGGAAGATCATTTACTTCAGGCTCCTCACTTTTCTCAGGGGGAGCATCCGTAATCGGTGAATTTAGGTAGAGTTCCCGGTAGCGATCAGCACGGTGATTCAGGGGCGGATCAGCCAAGGTGACCCCGCTAGTGAAGAGGCTAAGGAGAAGGAGAAGGTAATAGGCTGTTTTCATCACAGGGGTGCTTATTGGGGTTTAAATTTCGTCAGGGCTGATGATCCATTTCTCGACCTCGACCTCGACCTCGACACGGGTGAGATCATTATTCTGGGCTTTTATTTCCATCCGAGTGATGACTTGCCGTTGATTGGGTAAATGAACGCTGGAGAGCCAGGCGAAGACATCACGCTCAGAGCCTGTGACTTTAACCAAGACCCGCACGCGGTCGAAGTAGTCGCCAGTCTGGAATGGGAGGATCCTAGAGTCGCGGAGATCTAGGCTGCGGGCACTGGCCTGCTTGCGGAGGAGAGCCTGTAACTTAGATTGTGCATCTTGGGGAGGAGTCTGAGCGACTCCAGAACGGGCGAGCCACTGGATTTCTGGCTCTAGTTCTGTCCGGAGAGAGAGGACCTGCTCCGCCTGCTTCAGTTTCTGCTCAGCAGTCTTTCTCTCATTCTCGGCCTTCTGCACTGCGGGGAGGTAAAAGCCAGTGATGGCGATAAAGCTCAAAATAACCAAGAGAGCGATCCCAAGGATGCTAAGAAGGCTTTTTTCACGAGGAGTCATCATTTTATCTGGGCTTACTCAGTTGCGTTACCCGTAAAGGTAAAAGTCATCTTACCGTTTTTTTTGTCTAAACTTTCTGGAGGAAATTCCCAGCTGAAGCTCTCGAGCTGCTCACTCTTCTTTAAAGAACCGGCAAAGAGAGGGATCTTAGGCTGCTGCTCCTGGTCCGCCTGCCCTTGAATCACGAGTTCTCGGGCCACCCGTAGCTCGCTATCGATCTCGCGGAATTG
This sequence comes from uncultured Verrucomicrobiales bacterium, assembly GCA_937928425.1. Taxonomy (GTDB): domain Bacteria; phylum Verrucomicrobiota; class Verrucomicrobiia; order Verrucomicrobiales; family Akkermansiaceae; genus SW10. Next base: position 4,005 of record CALFVL010000105.1, on the reverse strand, counting down.
ATTTAGTAAACTCACTTTTGTGAGGCGGATGAAGCGTTCGCTCCTGGAATTTGGTAATGCGCGATAAGCGGCCAGATAAACCTCAAAGGGGTGGAATTGGTCCTCCACCACTGGGCGGAGTTCCTCCCACCTTGCTTGGTGATCTAGGAGAGCCTCTGCATCTTCAGAAATCCCACTGGCATCACGCTTGGCCTGCTTAGCGGCGTCTTTCACTTCTTGGAGATTTAGGTAAAAATAGCCAGCAAGTCCGAGGTAGGTGAACACGAGCGTGGCCACGAGGAAATTACGGTGCCGCCTCCCCTTCTTAGCCAGTCTCTCAGCGCGAACATCCGCAGGAAGGAGGCGACTAGGCGGAGAGGGCCAGATTGGCGAGGGCTTCGGGGCCAAGCTCACAGGAAGGTCCAGCCCTCTAGCAAGGGCATCTTGTTCCTCAATGCGGGCATCCGATGGTGAATCATGCTCCCAGATCACAGCAGCTTCAGGGAGCTCCGGGAGAAGTCCCTGCATCTGTAACTGGGTGAGGGCTAGGCGTATCTCATTACCCGCCCGCTCATCAAGGCGCTCACCAGAGAGAATCTGAAAATAAAGAGCGTGGCCTGGTTTACCAATGCCGAAGGCCCAACGCCCTAATTCGCGCCAGACCACGACTCTTCCCGCCGGGAATGGTAAACAGCGCGGCGAGATATCAAAGGCCTGTGGGCTCTTACGCGGGAGCTGCCCCTCGCTCGGAGGATTCATCACTACGGCGGTGAGGTGTGTTTCTTCCGCTGCCGTGCTAAAGACGAAGTGGTCAGTCAGTTGCCCACCGTCAAGCGCGGGTCTCGTCCCATTCTTCTCCAGCTGCATCATGGCTAAGTCTCCTAGCAGGGCGAGATCATCAGTCTGTGCGCGGAAGGGAACGGCCGAGACCTGCCTCACTGGAATCGCCATCTGTATCCCTCCCGAGGGGTAGCCGCTGACTTCTAAGGCAAGGAAGCTCCCACTGGCAGAGTGTAAGTTCATGCCGCTCACGCTGGAGCCAGTCCAGATTTCCCAGCCATCAGCTCCGGGAATCAATAAATTAAGATCACCTTTTTTTCCGCTCATTGTATTGCCACTTCTCTTCGATCAAGCGTCTGGGGATTCTGCGTCCGGCTGCTAAGGATCAGAACGATCTTCCGCCTCACCGAGTCCACATAGCCCACACTCTCAATCCGTTTCACGGGATCATCAGAGGCCAAGCGACCACCGATGACTCCTGACTCATCTATAATGCCGAGATTTGCAAGAGCATCTGGCACTGAGATGGGCTGATCATCCTCCGTATTCCGGATACCGTCTGGGCCATCTACGATCTCGACCAGCGCCTGAGTGGCTTCAACATTCGTCTCTGTGGCCATCGCTAAGAGTTCAGCGGATGCCTCGAGGACGTCTAATCCCCCACTACTCCAAACGGTAAACCAGTCTTGCCAAGCCGGATTAGCGGCCTCCACGAGGTCCATCCCACGAACGAGGCGCATTTCTTCTAAGCCATAAAAAGGACGGTTAAAAGGCCGGTTGAAAAACCCCTGCCCCTCATAGTAAGCACTTTCCGCTCCATTGAGAGCCACATCATCATCCGTATCAATCCAGTCGCTCAGGGCGTCTGCAATTTCTGAGGCTGTATCGAAATCTAGGCCCCAGCTTTGGAAAATATCACGCAAGAGTTTCTTATCCTCCTGAAAGAGGATGAAATTTATATTAAAACGCCCCCCCTCAGAGAGAATCTTAGCCTCAAAGCCGGCTCCATTTTCAAAACTCTGCTGTAATAAAAAACTCCACTCCTCTACGGCTGGATTGGCAGCAAAGTTAATGCCCATTTCAGCATACTGACGTGCCTCGATCCCACTAATCTGTGAGCTTGCCACGTCAGACTGGTATCGGGAAATCTTCAGCGTTGCCACCAGCGCCAGTCCCATCACGGCCATAATCCAGAACACCGCGATGAGTGTCGCGCCGCGCTTCAGTCTATGGTCCGTTCCTCTTCTTATCATCTTCTTGGTCTTACGGGTCTTCCTTGGCCTCCAGTATTCCCACTCTGATTCCCCCCGGGGGTCGCATTCCCACCAGTGTTAGAGCCAGGAGTAGTCTGAGGAGAGTTCCCTCGGCCATTTCCTCCCTGAGTTCGCGCCGCTCCTGCACGATTTCGCAGAGCATTCATCGTCACCTGAGGGTTCGCCTTTCGGGGGATCCAGAAAAGGCGTGTGACGGCAGGTTCATCATTCCCGAAGATCACTTTAAGCTCCACATAGGTCGGGCGGGTGCGATTATCATCCCATTCATAAGGCCAAGCGTCTCGTTCCGTCGTATCATAATTCCTCGCATCCAGCACACTCCACTCGAAGAGGCGCACATCATTCAGCAGGACCACTGAAGCAATCGGTTCTATTCCCAGTTCCGCCGGTCCTTCATCACTATCTAAAATTGGCTCGTCGTAATACTCTAGGACAATGTCCACCCCGTTCGTGATCGTCGGCACGGTAATGAGGCGAGTGGCCTCAGCCGCGATCGGAACTCCCCCCCAGTTAAAGGCTGCCGGAGTGTTCTGAAAAGTCATCTCAGAAAGGTAGGGCTCCGAATTACTAGTATTACGCAGATTAAATACCGCATTTCCAGGGAGTTTATCAAAGTGATCTCGGAGGAAGGAGAAAAAGGCATCTCGGGAGATGTCCTCGTTCTGGAGGTCCACCATCGTCGAAGTTGAGCGAATCGCACCATCGGCAATTTTAAAAATGGAAGTCAGAACTAAGCCTGCGATACCAAGGGCCAGCACGAGTTCAAAGAGCGTAAAGCCCCCTCGTCTTCTAGAACTTGAGTCATGGACTGTCATCATGGTCGATAAATTGGAAGATAGCGCCAGCCTCGGACCCTTCGCTCTTGGTCCTTTCCGTCTTGGGTAAAGCGGGCGATCACGCGCACTTCCCACATCTGTGCTAAGAGGCTCCCGTCATCATTTTCTAACTCCAGCTCTGCCACCTGAGTCTCGAGATTCACATCACGCTCAGGCACATAAATTTCACGACTTCCCTCCTCTAAGCGGTTCAGAAAAAGAGCCTCATTCAGCGCGCTATCCATAATCTGAGTGATCACCAACTCCTCCTTCACAAAAGAAGTATTCCGCCATAGCGAGCTGAGTGCCTTCGTAAAAGAAGTCGCGACCACCGTAAAAATGAAGAGAGCTAAAACCACCTCCATAAGGAGAAAGCCGCTCTTCTCAGTCCCTGTGTGCACACTCTTCATTCCTGATTCCCGATGGCCATTTCCTCATCCACCGCCCTCGCCGTAAGAGGGTGAAAACTGCGTGAAAGTAGTGCATTTCCTTCTCGAGAAACCAGCTGGACCGCCAGAGGCTCGCAAGGACTATTAGGCTGATGGATCCAGCGTTCTACCACCTGATTACGCACTAGCGTAAAGTCATTACTATTCCAGCGCCTCACCCACAGTTCATACTCTGGGTCTATTTTAAAGACTCTAGGCCATGGCAAACTATCCAGCGGCACTAGCGCAGATGGTGGACCCACTTCTTCCTCCACCTCCTCGGCAGCCTCATTCTCTGGTCTAGCAAGTGGAAACATACGCACCTCGCCTTCGCGCAGTTCTAGGACAAATGCCTGCTGATAACTGTAAGACATCGCCCGGGCCTGCAGAGCTAAATCCTCGATCCCATCATGATTCTCTCGGATGTCCTGCTCTATCCTAGGCGTGGCAATCATGTAAGCAGCCGCTCCAAAAACGATCACAGTGATCCCCATCACAAAAATCAGCTCAATCAGAGTAAAACCGGCACGGTTCTGAAAAAGTGGTTTTCGTAATGAGGTCTGATAAGTCATCGGTAAAAAGAGAAAACAGGATTACCCATCCTGGTTACTTTGATCATCATCCGTCCCGAATTCTTTATCCGGTCCTGCCGAGATAATCTCTGGACGGCTGGGATCCTGAGTCCCTGGAAACTCATACTTATACTTCGTGTCCCAAGGGTCGAAAAGC